>JBHHUU010000040.1:0-16003 GCA_046753905.1 Nitrospirota bacterium
CGCATTATAAAGTCTTTGGAACCCCTTGCTCTGTATTAGCTGAATAGTTACTTTTATCATAATTCTCTTAAACATAATTCTATAATCGTCTCATTTTTATGCTATCATACCGAAAAATTTACAAACTTTTGTCATCAGGTACTCCTTATGTCCTAATTTTAAGATTTTGAAATAGAAGTTGACATCCTTAATCAGGGTAAGTATACTTAACTTCATCCTACAGGTTTTCGTTGGAGAAATTAAAAGGGAATCCCGTGAGAATCGGGAGTTGACCCGGGGATTTTTTTTTAAACTTAAGACAGAGGAGGGATGATATTATGGAACAGATATTAGAAAGAGATGAAACTATACTGAAAGGCCTCTGGCCAACATTAATTGTTTTAGGAATGATCTTTTCGGTAATAGTTATCAGTTATGGTATAGAATCTATTGCACCAGGTGTTCATGATGCATTTCATGACTTCAGACATGTTGTAGGAATGGCGTGTCATTAATTGACATGGAGGTATAATATATATGAAATCAGTCCCCGTGGATTGGAGACAGGGGGTGTGGACAGGTATTATTGCAGGAATGGTCTGGGGATTAATAGCTATGGTCATTAATGCAATAAGCGGTCTATTTTATTTTGAAGATAGAATATGGTATAACATTCTGAGCTTTATGGTTGGAGGCGGGATTTTTGGTGTTGCAGCAGGTGGCATTATGGTACTGACTTATGACTGGCTGCCTTTTAAAAAACTATGGGTAAAAGCGGTTTTTGTTTCCACTTCTATGTGGCTGATACTGCGTATTGGAGGCGTTGTACTCTCATTCATTAATACTGAGAGATATTACAACATAACTGCTCAGACTATACAGGGTTTTATATTGGCTATTATACTTGGATCTATTTTGGGATTCTTCTTAAATCTACAACAAAAGGGTAATTTATAGAAAATGAGTAACTATTCAGCTAATGTAAAAATTGACCAAAATTCTCTAATTAAGATAAAAATATAACGATTTGTCATTCTGAGTGAAACAAAGAATCTGCTTTTTTTTATATTAATCCTCACCTATATCAAAAGCAGACCCTTCGCTTCACTCAGGGTGACAAACTTAAAGATTTATGAAATTATGCTGAATAGTTACGAAAATGATGTTTAATCCTTTTGGCTCTTTATAGATTGAAGGAGATATGTCTCAATAAATTGATCTATATCTCCATCCATTACTGAGTCCACATTTCCTACTTCAATATTTGTCCTGTGATCTTTTACTAATCTATATGGTTGAAAGATATATGACCTTATCTGACTGCCCCATGCAATATCCTTTTTTTCTCCGACAAAGTCGTTTAATTCCCTCTCTTTTTTCTCCTTTTCGAGTTTATAAAGTCTGGCACGCAAGACCTTCATTGCCACTGCCTTATTCTTATGTTGGGATCTCTCATTCTGACATTGTGCAACAATTCCTGTTGGGATATGAGTGATCCTTACAGCCGAAGATGTCTTATTTACATGCTGACCTCCAGCACTGCTTGCCCTGTATGTATCTATTCTCAGGTCTTTTTCATCTATTGCCAAGTCAATCCCATCCTCAATCTCTGGATAGACAAACAGAGATGCAAAAGATGTATGTCTCCGTTTATTTGCATCATAAGGAGAGATCCTTACTAACCTATGGACGCCGGCCTCTGCCTTCAGATATCCATAGGAGTATTTACCTGATACTGAAAATGTGACGCTCTTTATCCCTGCCTCATCCCCTGGAAGAATGTCTATAATCTCTGTCTTATATCTATTCCTTTCACACCACTTGATATACATTCTCATCAACATCTGTGCCCAGTCCTGAGATTCTGTTCCGCCAGCGCCAGGATGAAGAGAGACTATTGCATTATTCATATCCTTATCACCTGACAACATCTTTTCAATCTCAATATGGGACAACATCTCTCTTAATCTCTTTAGCTCTTTGTCAATATCTGAACATAATAGTTCACCTTCCTCTTCTTCTTCAGCAAGTTCAAATAATAGAGATATATCATTAGATAATTCTTCTAACTCTTCCCATTGCTTCAGCTCTTTTTCTAAGTATGATTTCTCCTGGTTTATTTTCCTCGCCTTTCCCGCATCCTTCCAGAAGTCATGGCTCAGACTCATTTTTTCTAATTCATCTATCTTTTTCTTTATCTCAGAGAGGTCAAAGATACCCCCTTATATCTATCAATCTCTTCTTTAATTCATCAAAGTTCATCTTATGTTCATCAATCAACATGGTCTACCTCCCTTTTTTCCCATCACTTAATGGATACTTTATCTTCTACCTTTATTAAAACCAAAGTCTGCTCCGATGTCAAGACAATTATCCCCCAAAAACAGAGATAGAAAATTGTTAACTTCTACAAAACAAAGTTCTATACCCCGTTTTTGCAATCTCTCACTTCTCTGACAGACACCTGTCTGTTTGTCCTTTGCATAGGGTAATGGCAAGTAGTAGTCCTGATTACTCAAATTACCAAATCACCCGATGTCTCTGCCCTGCCTCTTTCTCCATGCAATACTGAAAGTAACAACTATTCAGCTATTACAGGGCAAGGGGTGGAAAAGAGTTTATAGCGTCACCTTAGGGTCTGTTCAATATCAACCAGATATTGAACAGACCCTAATCGTTTAGCTCTGACTACTAATAGAGACCTATTCTAAGCTGAATAGTTACCACTGAAATATATTCAGATTGCTATATATTGTGGTCTAAAAAAGAATAATACATTTTATTGTATGGTTTAGGGATTTTATCCTTTACTTTTCAGGTAAGATATGATAAATCACAAATCATGAAAGATATTATTATTTTCAGGATGGAGATATGTTTTTAAAAAAGATTGAACTGTTAGGTTTTAAGTCCTTTTATAATAAGACAAGACTGAATCTACTCCCGGGAATAACTGTTATTGTTGGTCCTAATGGATGCGGGAAGAGCAATATATCAGATGTTATCCTGTGGGGATTGGGTGAACAGAGCTATAAGACCCTTAGAGGAAACAAGATGGAGGATGTGATATTTAACGGAAGTGAAGATAGAAAGCCTTCAGGTATGGCAGAGGTAACACTTACTATGGCTGATACAGTAGGAGAATTAGATAATGAATTTTCAGAGTATAGAGAGGTTACTATTACAAGAAGGCTCTTCCGTTCAGGAGATAGCGAATATTATATAAATAAGATACCATGCCGTCTCAGGGATATCAGAGACCTCTTGATAGATACAGGTGCAGGCAGCAGAAACCACTCTATTATAGAACAGGGCAAGGTGGACTATATCCTGAATGCCTCGCCAATTGAAAAGAGGGAGATAATAGAAGATACAGCAGGGATTGCAAAATATAAGAACAGGAAGACAGAGACTCTGCGGAGTTTAGAACATACCAATCAGAATCTCATCAGGGTAAGGGATATACTTTCAGAGATTAAGAGACAGGTCAATTCATTAGACAGGCAGGCAAAAAAGGCAGCAGAATACAAGACCATAAGTAATGAGATCAGGGATATAGAGATCAGGCTATCAAGCTCTGAATATGAGAGCCTGACCATATCACTCAAAGAGGTAGAAGAGGACTCACAGGGGCTTAAGATAAAAGAATCCGAGCTATTGACATCTGTCTCTTCTATGGAGAGCATGATAGAAGAGATAAAAACAGATATCATAGCTAAAGAAAAGGAACTGGATGATCTGAGAGATATTATATTAAGGACAGAAGGGACAATCCAGCAGAATGAGAACAAGATAGAATTTTGTCATACTCAGTCAAAGACATTAACAGAACAGAGCAGAGAGTTAGGGGTAGATATAGAGAGGCTTAGTATTGAGATCAATGAACATGAGAGGCAGAAGGAATATCTGTTAAACGAGGAGAAAAGACTGAGCGAGAAAATAGGAAATATTGAAGACTTTTTGAGAAAAAAGGAGGATGCTGGAGATGTCATTCAATTAAAACTTAATAGTATAGAGGAGTCCATAGAAAAAGAAAAGGGGCTTATATTTCAGAATATGACAGCCCTGATTGAAAAACGGAACAAAAAAGCTTCCCTTGAATTCAGACATAATGAGATAAGGCATTTAAAGGAAAAGAGGAAGGTAGAGAGGGATGATATAGATAAAAGTCTGGTGGATAAGATTGAGTCTCTGAGATTAGAGACGGAAGAGATAGAGAGGGTAAAGAGAGAGACATCTTCAATAGAGAAGAGGAGAGAAGAGATAGCCTTTAAATTAGAGACAGCAGAGACCAGACTGAGAAAAATGGAAGAGGAGATGAAGAAAAAGAAGGAAGAGTTTAATGCTATCTCTGCCCGCCTTTATTCATTAAAAGAACTTCAGGAAAGTTTTGCAGGATACAGGGAAGGGGTGCGTAATATATTACTCTCAAAGAATGAATCAGACCGTTTTAATTCAATAAGTGGTGTTGTAACAGAGATATTAGATGTCCCTGAGAGATTTGAAAAGGCTATAGAGGCAGTTATGGGGGATAGAATAGAAGGGCTTATAGTAGGAGACAATAGTGATATTAAAGATGCAATAAGGTATCTGAAGGAAACAGGATTGGGAAGGGGCATCTTTATCCCTGTTAATGTCAGAAAGATTAAAGAAGAGCAATTGATGAATGATATAAAGAATGGCAACGACATATTAGGGGGGGCATTGGAGGTAATTAAGCCACGAAGGGATTATTACAGATTTTTAGAGGCAATGTTAGGTGATGTGATAATTGTCAGGGATATAGATACAGGTATTGAGATGTGGAATAACAATCATAATCATAAGACAATAGTAACACTTGAGGGAGAGGTGATAGATCCATCAGGCATTATCTCTGGGGGTGATTCAAATGGTTCAGGCAAGAGCCTTTTGAGACAGAAGAGAGAAATTGCTGACATGGAAGGGCTGATGTTGACCTTAAAGGAGGCTGTCTCTATTGCAGATAGAGAGATAAACGATAGCAATTCTCAAATCAGTGAGATATTAGCTGAACAAAAGACCTTAGAGGAAAGTTACAGAAGTTTAGAGATAGAGTCTATAACAAGAGAAAACAGAAGTGAAAAATTAAATGAGGAGATCAGGAGAGAGAAGGAGAGATTAGAGATATTAGATATGGAAGAGGGATTAGAAGAAAAGGAAGTTCAGGAGATAGAGATAGAGCTGTCTTCAATAGACAGGGAGATAGAGGATATCAATAATATAAAAGAGGAGAAAGAGAAGGATATAGATGAACTAAACAGAAAAAAGGGATGTGTTGAAGAGGAACTCACATCTATCAAAGGAGAGATTACACAATTCAAGGTTGAGATAGCATCATTAAGAGAGAGGAGGGATAATAGCAGAAAAAATCTTGTAAGGGTAAGGGAATTATATGAGAACAGGAAAAGAGAAGCAGATAACAAAAGCAGGTATATAGTTACACTTAATGCAAAGATAAAAGATACAGAGAATGAGATAACAGGATTGGAAGAGGATATCCATGCACTATTTGATGAATTGACAGGGACAAGAGAGAGAATGGGAGAAGAGAGAGAGACTCATTCGGAAAAGGTGGAGAGGATTAGAGGGTTAGAAGGTAACCATAATCGCATTCGGAAAGAATTAGTGGAGATACGGTCTGCCTTGCAGAAGAATGAGATCAGAATTACTGAGCTTAGATTAAAAATAAGACATGAAATGGAGTTTATCCAGAATAATTACCATCTCTCCATCAATGAGATAATCAGGGACTCAGGTGAGATTGAGATCAATAAAGAAGAGGCAAGAGAGAGGCTATCTCATCTCAAAGACAAGATAGAAAAGCTCGGACATGTAAATCTCTCTGCTATTGAAGAGTATAAGGAATTGAATGAAAGATATGAGTTCCTGAAAGATCAGGAGATGGATCTGACTAATTCAATAGAGTCCCTTCATAAGGTTATAAATAAGATAAATAAGACCATTAAAAGACTCTTTCTGGATACATTTTATGCAGTTAATGAAAAGTTTTCTCTCGTTTTTAACAAACTATTTGAAGGTGGAGAGGCAAATATTATCCTGCTGGATGAAGATAATCCCCTTGAATCAGGTATTGATATTGTTGCTCAGCCTCCGGGAAAGAAATTGAAGAGCATCTCTCTCCTCTCAGGAGGTGAAAAGGCATTGATAGCAATTGCAATGCTCTTTGCAACATTTCTTGTCCAACCCAGTCCATTTTGTGTCCTTGACGAGATTGATGCCCCGTTAGATGAAGAAAATATACGAAGGTTTACCAATATGCTAAAGGCAATGACTGATAAATCCCAGTTTATTATCATTACTCACAGCAGGCAGACTATGGAGATAGCAGATCTCTTATATGGTGTTACAATGGAAGAACATGGAATATCCAAACTGGTATCTGTAAAATTAGAAGAATATCAAGCTGCTTAGGCATTTCAGAAAATGAATTATTACCATTTTTTAACAATGTTCTCTGGTTTTTTGTAACTATTTAGCTATTACAGGGCAAGGAGTGGAAAAGAGTTTATAGCGTTACCTTATTAGTGCTTAGGTTCCACACTACTCATAGAGACCTGATGATCTAAAATAATGCTGTTATATCTGAACAAACTTAATTATAATCATACGCATTATAAAGTCTTTGAAACCCCTTGCTCTGTAATAGCTGAAGTAGTTACAAATCAGATAATAATTGAACTGATAATTTATATTATTAGGAGACGGGAGATGGAAAATATAGAAGGAGTAGAGATAAAAGAGTTAAAGCATATCCCTGACGAGAGGGGATTTTTGATGGAGATGCTGCGAAGTGATGATAAACTCTTTGCAGGGTTCGGTCAGGTATATATCACAGGGTGCAGAAGAGGATACGCCAAAGGATGGCATTACCACAAAGAACAGACAGACCACTTTGTCTGTGTATCAGGAAAGGCACTGGTAGTCCTCTATGACAGCAGAAAAGACTCACCCACATATAAAAAAGTACAGGAATTCATATTAGACGCACCACCATGCAAAGATAAGAGACCGATACTCCTTAGAATACCCGTCTTAGTAATGCACGGCTTTACAGCTATAGAGTGTGAAGAAGCCAGAATAATAAACATCCCCACCCTACCATATAAGTATAAAGAACCGGATGAATATAGATATCCATGGAACAGCAGAGAGATACCTTATAAATGGCCTGATAGTATAGTCAAAGGAGGATAAAGATGAAATTATTAATAACAGGCGGAGCAGGTTTTATAGGAAGCAACTTCATAAGGCACATATTAAACAGATATTCAGACTATCATATAATAAATTTAGATAAACTCACCTATGCAGGAAACCCTGATAACCTGAGAGATATAGAAAAAGATAGCCGATATAAATTTATAAAAGGTGATATCTGTGACATTGACATAGTAAATGAGCTTGCAAAAGAAGTAGAAGTAATAATAAACTTTGCAGCAGAGACACATGTTGACAGATCTATCATAGAGCCGGGAGGCTTTATAAAGACAGACATCTTCGGCACATATCTACTGCTTGAGGCATCAAAGAAATACAAACACAAACGATACCTGCAGATATCTACAGATGAAGTATATGGGAGCATAGAGGATGGTTCATTTAAAGAAACAGATCCATTAAAACCGAGCAGCCCCTACTCATCCTCAAAGACAGGTGCAGACCTGTTAGCCCTTTCCTACTTTGTGACATACAAACTCCCAGTAATAATAACAAGGAGTTCAAACAACTTCGGACCATACCAGTATCCAGAAAAAGTCATTCCGCTATTTATCACCAATGCCATAGAAGATAAGGCACTTCCCATATATGGAGATGGAAAGAATATCAGAGACTGGATATATGTCCTGGATAACTGCTCAGGAATAGATATAGCCCTGCACAAAGGCAAAGATGGAGAGATATACAACATCGGAGGCGGCAACCAAAGAATGAATATTGACATAGCAAAGATGATAATAAAAGGATTGGAAAAGAGAGGAGAACTGCTCACCTTTGTCAAAGACAGGTTGGGTCATGACAGGAGATATTCGGTCAACTGTCAGAAGATAGAGGGTCTCGGATTTGTCCCTCAATATGATTTTGAGGTATCACTACAGGATACTATAAGGTGGTATAAAGAGAATGAATGGTGGTGGAAGAAGATCAAGTCAGGTGAGTATAAAAAGTATTATAAAGAGGTTTACGGCTGAGATATATTCTTCTGTATAGGTAATTTAACTTGCGATCGTTTAACTCAATATTATTTGATTTTATTCTGGCAAAGTTTATAAATAGTTTATAAATTACTATCTATCTCAATTATAGCATTTATTTTCAAAATGTAAATGCCTATGTATTAAACAGTCTAAGGTTTCAACTTAAAAAACCATTAGTTATTTAATCGATTCAGGCACTTATCTACAAGTTATGCACATTTCTTGTGGATAAAACAAGGCAGCCTTTTATATAGCATAAACCTTTAAAATTTAATGATATATCTATGATTTTATACCAAAACAGGAAGTGTTCTTCACAGGGATATATAAAATTTATTTTTCGGATTAAAATAAGCAGGTTTTAATGACAAGATAGAAGGTCAGTAGCCAGAATTCAGAATAGACAGGGAATAGTTACTAATTATTAACAATACACTCAACTTTTCTCCAATTTCACCTGGTCTATTCCAAGGTGTTTTATCTTTCTGTGAAGATGACTCCTTTCAATCTTTAATTCTTCGGCTGTCTTTGATATATTCCAATCGTTTTTTATCAGTTTTTCTGTAATATATGCCTTTTCAAACTCTAATCTTGCATCTTTAAAAGAAGAATGTTGTAAAATACCATTGTTATATGAAGAATAGGATTTAGGGACATCAAAAAATGCCAATAGATCTTTAGAACTTATAAATTGGGAGGGGATCATTATTACTAATCTTTCTATAACATTCTTTAATTCTCTGATATTTCCCGGCCAATTATATCTCTTCAATATCTCAATAGCACCATCAGCAATCTGCTTTGGCTTTATTCCATATTCATTTGCAGTTAATTCTAAAAAATGTTCAGCCAGAAGAGGTATATCATCCTTTCTATCCCTTAATGGCGGCACATAGAGTGGTATTACATTCAGTCTATAGTAAAGGTCTTCCCGAAAATTTCCATCTTTTATCTCATCCATTAGAACTTTATTGGATGCCGCAATTATCCTTACATCAACCTCAATAGGTTTACTTCCCCCAATTCTATGAAATCTCTGTTCCTGCAAGACCCTTAGTACCTTTGCCTGGGTAACAAGACTCATATCGCCTACCTCATCTAAAAAGAGCGTGCCTTTATTAGCCATTTCAAACTTCCCTTTTTTAACTGCATCTGCCCCTGTAAATGCCCCTTTTTCATATCCGAATAGCTCAGTCTCTATTAAGGTCTCAGGGATTGCAGCACAATTTATCTCAACAAACGGTTTTGACGCCTTGTTGCTATAGCTGTGAATAGCTCGTGCTACCAGTTCCTTGCCTGTGCCATTCTCTCCTGATATCAATATGCGGCTGATAGTAGGACCGGCTGTCTTAATATGTTCCATTAGCCTCTTTATAGGCAGACTTTCACCTATAATCTTATATTTGCTCTCTATCTTTTCCTTTAATATTAGGTTCTCTTCTTTCAGTCTATATTCATTTAAGGCATGGGATATAGTCAAAACTACCTTATCAGCGGAAAGTGGTTTTTCCAGATAATCGTATGCACCTAATTTCGTTGTTTTAACAGCCGTTTCAATAGAACCATGACCAGACATAATTATAACTATCAGATAAGGATATTTTTCTCTGGTTATCCTTAATACCTCTATGCCATCAATATCAGGCATCCATATATCAAGGAGCATTACAGATGGTGTGCTATTCCTGAGCATATTCAGGGCATCATACCCATTTTTTGCCGTTGCAACCTGATATCCCTCATCTTTCAATATCTCTGACAAGACCCTTAATATACCCGGCTCATCATCTACTATTAATATATCTGCCACTTTTTATCCTTTAATTACCTTTGACTAACATCTAAAAAGAGATATGATCCAGTAATCATAAAGAGGATATTGGCAAGCCACGCAGACAACAGTGGTGGAATAAGACTGCTATGCCCAAGGGATATTGAAAGAGAGTATACTATCCAATATGTAAACCCTATTATTATACCTGTGCCTATACCTATAGCAATGCCCTTTCCTCTTACCTCTTTTAACCCGAATGGTATGCCTATCAAACTTATGATTACGCATACAAACGGGAATGATATCTTACCGTACAGATCGACCATATATCTGTCTGACTTATAGCCATCTCTTATTAGACTCTTTACATATCTCTTCAATTCAGGATATGTTATCTCTTCTTCATCAATCTTTAATTGTTTAAATTCACTAATCTTTTTATCTAAGGCTATAACCTCTTCCTCAAAATGTTTGATATCTACTATACCATCAGAGAAGAATCTCCGTCTTATACCTGATAAAAGAACAAATTTTCCATCTCTGTATAGAAGCTCTTTTGCCTCAATAGTCTCAGACAGGGAAAAATCTTTTCCTAACATATAGATATTTATACCATACATCTTCTCTTTTGCTAAATCAAGCAATTGGATATTATAAATAGTATGGTCTTTACTTCTAAACCATATCCTATTCTGTTTTAAATATCCCTCTTCTTCTCTCTTTTCTATTACTACCTCCTTTACAAACCTTAACCTTTTATTTGCAGTGGGAATAAAAGACAGATTGGCTATCAGAAGAGAGATACTTATGAACAGAGACAGAGAGAGTATAGGCAGTGATAACCTTGCAATAGATATACCGCATGCCTTCATGGCAATAATCTCATTATTTCTGGAGAGAAGTATCAGGGTGATAAGAGTTGACAGCAATATAGAGACAGGGGTAATATGAAATATGATCTTTGGCAGTTTCAATGAAAAGTAGAGGATAATATGAGAGAACTCTGCATTATAACCTATAAACTTTCTAAGTTTTTCAAAGAGATCGATCGTCAGGTATATTATAATAAGCCCTGTCATACATAATAAAAATACCCTTGTAAATTCTCTTAATATATATTTAGTTAATATAGACATTGAACATTCACAATTCACAATTCACAATTCACAATTCACAATTCATAATTCCCCACCCTATCTCCTTGCAGCAACAATAAACATACCTATTGCAATAGCTCCTGATGAGATATTTGGAAACCATGCAGCCCATAATGGAGATAATATTCCGGCAGACACAAAAAAGTCACCTATTATATTTAATATATAATAGATTATTACAAATAGAATTCCTATAGCAAAACCGCCTAACTTACCCCCTCTGACAGAATAGAGACCAAGAGGGAGACCAAGTATGGCAAAGATAATGGTTGATAAAGGAAATGAATAGTTTTTATAATAGTCCTCTAATGATCTAAGGGACTGAATATCCTTCCCCCCTGTCTCTTTAATCTTTTTCTTTATCTCATCAATCATTACCTTTTGATTGCCGGTCTCATTATATTTCCTTAAATCCAGTTTAAAATCGTATGTGGAGAATATTATCCTCTGATAAGTTATATTATCGCTGCCTTTTATATGGATTACACCATCCATCAGCCTCAGTCCGAATATACCGGAGGAACGGTTATTAACAAGGATACCTTTTTTGGCAGCAATAATAGTAGGCTTTTCAGAATCCCTTAAATCTGATATAAATATCCCCCTGAGTTCAGATGTTGACGGAGTTTCCTCTACATATATAATCATATTTTTTGAAATCTCATTAAACACTCCTGCCTCCAGTCCGATAAATACTTCATCCTTTAGCATGTTTACTGCAATTGCCTTAATCGATATCCCACCCCATGGAAGTGACCATAGAGAGAAAGAGAGCGTTAAGATATAGATTATAGAAGAAAACAATAATACAGGGGGCAAGAGTCTGTATATATTCATCCCTGCTGCCTTTATAGCTATTATCTCATTATCAGCGGAAAGCCGATTAAATGAGATAATAGAAGAGATCAATACTGCCATGGGCAATGTCAGAGCCAGAAAAGGAAGCATAATATAGACAAATAACTTAATAACAGTTAATATACCCACACCTCTGTTTATAATTAGCTCAACAATCCTCAACATCTGATTTATTAAAAACACAAATATCAGAACAATAAAGGATAATATAAATGGAGGAAGCAATTCTTTTAACAGGTATCTGTCTATAATTCTAATCATAATTTAATGACAATATAGCCTAAATCAAAATCTTTGTAAATATATAGACTTAATTCCAACTTACCATTCATGTTCAGTAGATATGCTTGCCCCAGAGTTTGGATTTTGATATCATCTTATTTGTATGTGTTTTGGAAAACTATCTATGATTGTAAATCTTGTAAAAGAAATTTGGCAAGAATCTTTATGCCTAGGTAAGCGGTCTCTCTTAACCACAAGAAGGTAAGATAAATATGGCTTCGTATATTATAGGAACAGGCTCTTTTCTTCCAGACAGGATTGTCACAAATTCTGAATTAGAGAAAGCAACAGGACTGAATGAGGATGAGATAAAAAAGAGGACAGGGATTATAGAGAGGAGAATGGTCTCAGATGAAGAGGCATCTTCGGATATAGCTGCTGCTGCTTCATTAAATGCCATTTCCAATGCCGATATAAAAGCAGATGAGATTGATTATATTATCCTCTCCACTACATCGCCTGATATGCTTTTTCCCTCAACTGCATGCCTTATACAGAAAAAGATATCTGCATTAAAGGCATCGGCTTTTGATATATCAGCATCATGTTCTGGTTTTATATTTGCCCTTTCAATAGCAGACCAATATTTAAAGAATGGGATGGGAGATATTATTCTGGTGGCTGCTTCTGAGGTAAAGTCTAAATTTATCAACAAAAGGGATAAGGCTACATCTATATTATTTAGTGATGGAGCAGGGGTTCTATTGCTCAAAAACACAAAAGGAGACAGAGGCATCCTCTCTACACATCTATATTCTGACGGATCAAAAGGAGACCTGATTCATTTATCAAGGTATTGCCAGAAAAATTCTACTCTGCTTAGACCCTTCCAATATATTGAGATGCAGGGGGGAAAACTGTTTAAGATAGCAGTAACAAAGATAGAAGAGGCTATTATTGCCCTATTGAATCATCATAAGATATCTCTTTCAGATATTGATCATATCATATTGCATCAGGCAAATCTAAGGATCATTAATCACCTGATAAAAAGGCTTAATATCCCAAGACAAAAGGTTGTAATTACAATAGATAGATATGGCAACACATCCTCATCCACTATCCCTATTGCCCTTGATTATGCAGTAAAAAATGGGAGAATTAAGAGTGATGACCTTATTCTCCTTGCCTCATTCGGTGGTGGAATAACATGGGGTTCAGCATTAATAAGGTGGTAGGGAGTAGATAAGGAAACCTCACTATATGCTAATAGATGGTAACTATTCAGCTAATTACAGGGTGAGGGGTTACAAAGACTTTATAATGCGTATGATTATAGCAGGTTTATTTATATAGAACAGCATCACTTCAGAACAGGTCTCTATGAGTAGTGAGAGATAAGCACTAAGGTGACGCTATAAAGTCTTTTCCACCCCTCACCCTGTAATTAGCTGAATAGTTACAACAGATATTATGAATAAGAAGAAAAAAAAGGCAAAAAGCAACTCTCCTGAGAAAGAGGTTATCACTGGAAAATTGGAGGGACATCCTGATGGATATGGATTTGTAGTCTCTGATGCCTCAGATGATGAAGATATCTTTATAAGCCCAAAGAAGATGAATGGTGCAATGCATGGGGATATTGTAGAGGCTGAGGTAAGACAGTTAAAGATAAGGAGAAAGAGAGAGGGAAGGATAAAAAGGATCATTGAAAGGGAATATACTACTATAATAGGGAGGTTTGAAACATACAACAAAGATTATGGTGTTGTTATGCCTCACAACAAAAGGATATTCCATTCATTTTATATATCATCAGAGAACAGAAATTCAGCAGAGAATGGAGATATGGTCGTAGCTGAGATAACAAGATATCCTGCAAGGTATAGAGACCCAGAGGGAAGAATAATCGAGATTATGGGGAAGGCCGAAGAATCTAAGATTGATACAGATATAATTATCAGAGAGTTTGAATTGAGGAGACAATTCCCTGAAGATGTTATTAAAGAGGCAATGTCCCTACCCGGGAGAGTTGGTTCCAATATGCTAAAAGAGAGAGTAGACCTTAGGAGGATTAAGACTGTTACCATAGATGGAGAAAAGGCAAAAGACTTTGATGATGCGATATCTATAGAGAGGCTTCCTTCAACAGACCAGATAAGGCTTTGGGTTCATATAGCTGATGTGGCATACTACTCTGCCCGGGATACTGCTCTGGATAGTGAGGCATACATAAGGGGTACAAGCATCTACTTTCCGGATAAGGTGCTGCCCATGTTCCCTGAAGAACTATCCAATGGTATATGCAGCCTGAGTCCCAAAAAAGATCGGCTGACAATTACCCTTGAGATGCTCTTTGACAGTGATGGAACTCTCGCAAAGTACGATATATATGAGAGTGCAATAAACAGTAATGAAAGGATGACCTATGCAGATGTAAGGGATATCCTTGTAAAAAAGGAATCATCCTTATATAGAAGATATAGCTCTCTTATTGAGGATTTTAGGACAATGGAGGAACTCTCTCTCAGACTCAAGAAAAAGAGGGTTGAGAGAGGGAGCATTGACTTTGATCTTCCTGAACCAGAGATACACCTTGATCTTCAGGGAGAACCCCTGTCTATCATCTATGAAGAGAGAAATATTGCACATCAGATTATAGAAGAGTTTATGTTAATAGCAAATGAGACAATCGCAAGACATCTCTCTAATCTTAATCTCCCGATGATATACCGTATCCATGAAGAACCGGATAAGGGAAGCATAACAGAATTCAATGCCTATATAAGTAATTTTGGACTTGCATTAAGAGAGACAGATAGGCTCAAGCCCGGAGAGCTCCAGAGACTGTTAAATGAAGTAAAAGAAAGACCAGAAGAGAGACTGATAAATAATCTGTTATTAAGGTGTATGAAACAGGCGAGATATTCCTCAGATAATAAAAGGCATTTTGGCCTTGCCAGTTCATGTTATACACACTTTACCTCACCAATAAGGAGATACCCTGATCTGATTGTTCATAGAATACTTAAAGAGACAATAAAAGGAGTTATGTCTGATCATCAAATGATAACGAGATTAAAGGGAGAATTGCCTGCTATGGCTAAGTACTGTTCTGAAAGAGAAAGGATAGCAGTTGAGGCAGAGAGAGAGGCAGTACATATAAAGAAGATAAGGTTTATAGCTGATAAGGTCGGCGAGGAACGTAATGGTTTTATTAGTGGGGTAACGCGCTATGGATTTTTTGTAGAGTTAGAGAACATATTTGTGGAAGGACTTGTTCATGTAAAAAGACTGCATGACGATTATTATATCTATTCAGAAAAAGAGCACTCTTTAATAGGAGAGCGGAGAAAGAAGATATTCAGGATCGGAGATAAGGTAAGGGTCAGGATAGATCGGGTAGACCTGACAAAGAGGGAGGTAGATTTTGTATATATTGAGTAGGGGCAGACCTGTGTGTCTGCCCTCATGCAATGGACAAAGTCTGCCCTCATGCAATGGACGAACAGAGATGTAAGGGCTTATATATTATGACTAAAGTTTCATGAGCAACTTTGCTGCTACCCCTCACCCTTTCCTGATAGTAATATGATAGTACTTTAATAATTATTTTCGTGTTTTTTGTGGCAGAAAATAAATTCGAAATTCGAACATCGAAATTCGAAACAAATTCGAAATACAAATTTTCAAATGTTCAAAACTTCTTGTTTTTGTCATTTGATATTGTTTCTGATTTCTGATTTAGACATTCGAATTTTCCAGCTTGTCTGGCT
>JBHHUU010000041.1:0-15665 GCA_046753905.1 Nitrospirota bacterium
AGGGGAGAGGGTTAGGGTGAGGGGTGGTTTAGGTAAGGGGGGATTTTCATAGTAAGAACTTGTAGAAAGAAAAACAAATAATGAGGTATACTGTTCCTGATCTCCCTGGTTTTGTAAAGAAATTAAAAAATGCTGTATAAAATAGAGTTTAAGCCTCAATCTTTAAAAGATGGAGGGAAAACACCAAAAAAAGATCTTAAACGTATTTTTGAGAAGATTGAAGCACTAAAAGAAAATATGTTTGGTGACGTTAAACACCTAACAAATACAGAACCAGAATATAGATTGAGAGTTGGTGATTACAGAGTTTTATTTGAAGTTGAAGGAAAAGTTATTGTGGTGTACAGGATTGGATATAGAAAAGATATTTACAGATAAAAGGAGAAAATATATGGTTGCACTACATCCAAATATTTTAGAGCAAAATGGGAAAAAACAATTTGCTGTTATTCCCTATGATGAGTTTTTAAAAATACAGGAAGAACTTAGTGATTATGAAGATTTGAAAGAATTACGTCAGGCAAAAGAGACAGAAAAGAACGCTCCTACAGTAAGCATGGAAGAAGCAAAAAAAAAGTTGGGAATTTGATTTAACGACCTGCATTCAGTGAACATTTGTTCCTCTACGATCCACAAATAGCATTCTGGAAGCAGGAGCTTATAGTCGCTTAATAATGATTTCCCTGTTTTTTGTGGCAGAAAATTAAGGTGAGATGCAGAAGATGTTAACCAGATATTGAACAGATTATGGAACTAAATCCTGAGCAGAAAAGTGCAGTTGAATATGATAAAGGACCATGTCTGATCATTGCAGGGGCAGGCACTGGAAAGACCATGGTCATTACTCACCGTATTGCATATCTTATTACTTCAAAGAAGGTAAAACCAGAGAGGATAATTGCCCTTACATTTACAGATAAGGCTGCGCGTGAGATGGAGGAAAGGGTAGATATCCTTGTCCCTTATGGATATACAGATGTTCAGATATCAACATTTCATTCCTTTGGGGACACGGTACTCCGTGAAGAGGGGCTTGAGATAGGTCTGACTACTGATATGAAGGTCATTACAAGACCTGAGCAGATAATCTTTTTCAGAAAACATCTGTTTAGATTTCCCCTTGATTACTTCATGCCATTGGGTAACCCAACAAGATATATAGAGGCTGTGCTGACCCTGATATCAAGGGCAAAGGATGAGGATATCACGCCTGATGAATATCTTGCCTATGCCATGTCGCTGAAAGAAGAGGCAGAGAGGAAACCTGATGATAAGGAACTGGTATGTCAGGCATCAAGAGAGATGGAAATAGCCCGCACCTATAAGATATATCAGGAGTTGATGGCAGAAGAGGGACTTATTGATTTTGGAGATCAGGTCAATCTTGTGTTAAGGCTCTTTAGAGAGAGACCTGCTGTCTTAAAGAGATATCAGGAGAGGTTTTCCCATATCCTTGTGGATGAATTTCAGGATACCAATTATGCACAGTTTCAATTATTAAGACTCCTCACTCCCCCTTTAGCAAAGGGGGGAAGGGGGGATTTTGAGAACAATATAACCGTTGTAGGAGATGATGATCAGAGCATATATAAATTCAGAGGTGCAGCTATCAGTAATATCCTGAATTTCAGGAAATTCTATCCAGATGTTAATGTAATAGTCCTTAAAGAAAATTATAGATCGTCAAAGGTCATTCTTGATAGCGCCTACAGGTTGATCAGGTTTAATGATCCAGAGAGACTGGAGGTAAAAGAACAGATAACTAAACAGATGAATGCCAGAGAGACAGGCAATCTATCAGATGTAAGGTATATACACTTTGATACAGTATCATCTGAGGCAGATGGTGTGGCAGAGATGATAGAAAAAGGCATAAAAAACAAGGGATATAGATATAGAGACTTTGCTGTTTTAATAAGATCTAACAATGGAGCTGATCCATATCTCCGTTCGCTTAATATAAAGGGAATACCATATCACTTTACTGGCAATAAAGGACTTTATAACTGCCCTGAGATCAGGGATCTCCTCTCTTTTCTAAATATTATGGGAGATATACATAAAAGTACATCACTGTATAAACTTGCTGTATCAGAGATATATCAGCTTGGGATGGCAGATATGGCAGAAGTAATGAGCCTCTCTGAGCATAACAAAAAGAGTATCTATTATATCTTTAGAAACATCAATGAATTTTCTGAGCTAAAAGAGATATCTGATGAGGGTATGGCAACAATCAAAAAGATCACGGATGATATTGACAGGTATCTTGAGCTTTCAAGAAATAGCTCTACAGGAACACTCCTTTATAACTTTATTATGGAGACAGGTTATTTAAATGCTTTAAGTCAAAATAATATCCCTGATTCTGACATAAAGATCAGAAATATCGCAAAGTTTTTTGATATCATTAAATCTATTGAAAATATTGGAACTGGACATAATGTCGGGGAGAGTATAAGACATATAAATCTTCTTAGAGAGGTTGGAGATGACCCACCTGTATCTGAACCGGATTTTGACGTAGATGCAGTAAATGTAATGACTATTCATAAGGCAAAGGGTCTGGAGTTTGCAGTGGTATTTATGCCGGGACTCATAGAGATGCGGTTTCCTTCAAGAAACAGGAGAGATCAGATAGAGCTGCCAAAGGCGCTGATAAAAGAGAATATCTCATCTTCAGACAGTGTCCATATTGAAGAGGAGAGGAGATTATTCTATGTAGGATGCACAAGGGCAAAAAGAGAACTATATCTCACAAGCGCAAGGGATTATGGTACAGGCAGGGCAAGAAAGACCAGCCGTTTTGTATTTGAGGCACTGAATCTCTCTCCGTCTGAAATAGCTACAGAGAGGGTGTCTCCAATAGAGGCAATAAAGAGGTCTGCACCGATTCCTGAAGATAGGAGCTGGCATCTGGAACCAAAGCCTGATAATGAAGTGCTTTATATAAGTCACTACCAGATAGATGATTATCTTACCTGCCCACTGAAATTTAAATACAGGCATATACTGAATGTACCAATATTTACACACCATGCCATAGTCTATGGAAATGCAATTCATAAGGCAATATCAGGCTATCTCCGCAGAAAGACAGCAGGAAAAGAGATTACAGCAGAGGAGGTGATAGGGATATTTGAGGCAAACTGGATAAGTGAAGGCTTTTTAAGCAGGGAGCATGAAGAAAAGAGGTTGGAAAGGGGGAGAGAGGTATTAAAGGCATTCTATATTACTGAGGAGAAAGATGGAAAGATACCACTTTATATAGAGAAGGATTTTAGTTTCTTTTTTGAAAATAACTGTGTAGTAGGGAGATGGGACAGGATAGATAAGGAGGGTGAAGTTGTCAGTGTCATAGATTATAAGTCCTCTACTGTAGAGAGCCAGAAGGACGCAGATAAAAAGACAAAGGAAAATCCTCAACTCTCTATCTATGCCCTTGCATATAAGGAAAAGTTTGGAAAGATACCTGAGATAGTAGAACTCCACTTTTTAGATTCAGGTATAGCAGGACATGCAGAGAAGACAGAAAGAGATATGGAAAAGACAAAGGAGAAGATAAGAGAGGCAGCAAAGGGGATTAGGACAAGAGATTTTCAGGCAAACCCTACATATATAGCCTGCCGATATTGTCCCTATCATGAGATATGCCCATATATGGAAAAGAAGGGATAATAGCCTGTAATAGCTGAATAGTTACCCTTGTTAAAAGGAGAAACTTGCAGTAATATTTATTATCCTCTTCTTGTATGAACCAAGAGACTCTCTCTGTTGAGTAAGCAGTTCTTCAACATCTATCTCAGAACCTTTGAGAGATGATATATTCCTCTGATCAGTAAAGGCAGCTGAGATATTCCCTCTTGCTCCAAGAGGATGTGATAGATTGAGGGTAAATTGATTTAAAGTATTTTTTCTGAATACCTCTACTCCAAAATCTCTGAAGGCAAGGGGATCAGGGTTTATAAATCTCCTGAGCTGACTGCTATATCCGAGTTTTAGTCTAAGTTTTTTCCAGAAAGTCTTGTTATAATTAACTGAATAGACCGTAAATATAAAATTTTGTGCCTTAATAACCGAGTCGTTCCGGGAAGTTCTATATGAACCACCAATACTGCCCAGAAAACCAATATTTTGTGAAGTAGAGATATTATAATTCACAGGGACTTCTTTGGAGATATTGTAGGATACAGTAGTTGTATTACTGATTTTACTAAAAGTCTGTCTGACAGAGAAACTTTTTGTGACAGGACGGTCTTCGGGAAGATTAAGAGAGATAGTAATATTATTCTTAAGCTTACTAAAATCTTGAGAAATCCTGGCATTAAAAGTAGTTGTAATCCTTTTTCTGATATCATAGTAGATATTAAGGCTGCTATTACCTATCTTCCCGAAATTGTCAGATAGATTAAGAGTATATCTTCTTGAAAAGGTATTAAGTGAAGAGTTCCTAAGATTTGTGGATGTATTCTCTTTATACTCTGTCGCTATTTTAGAGAAGATAATATCATTTATATCTCCTTTAAAAGTTACACCCTTGGTTGCTGACAAAGGACCTGTATTGGTTCGGGTATAACCTATACTATATAACAAGCTGACAAGATGTTTATTCAGAGGTTTAAAGTTTAAAGAGAGAGAAGATGAGTCATTATTGACAACCACTTGAGATCGATAATAGAATGTATTGCTCGTTGCAATAGTAAGCGGAATAGCAAGTTTTTTTGTTTTGAGTAAAAAGTAATTAAGATTTCCATTCAGGTTAGAATAGACCTCGCTCTGGGGATCTCTTTCAGAATTTCGCACATTGCTGTCATAATTAAACATTGTGTGGTTCAGATTAACATAAACCTTTTTCAGAAATTCATTCAATTCTTTTATCCTTTTTCTGGCATGCTTTGTTCTCTCCTTATATTTATCCTCTTTATTCAGCGATATAAATGTCTCATATTCCTTTAAAGACTCTTTATATTTATCATGCTTATCATATATACTGCCCAATGAAAAGTGAGTCAGAAGATCATCTGGCTTTACATCAATAATCTCCTTATATTCTTTGATAGCCTCCTTGTCCCTGTCATTATTCTTATATAGTATAGCAAGTTTTGTTTTGAAAGAGACATCTTTGGGTTGTAATTTAATTGCTTTTTTATACTTAGTCTCTGCATCATTAATCAATCCTCTTTCATAATAGATATCCCCTATATAGGCATATGCAGGTGCATAATCAGGGTTATATATAAGGAAGTCTTCAAATCTTAATAATGCAAGGTCAACCTCTCCTATAGTGAATAATACCTTGCCTACTTCAAGTTGTCCCTTTGCATACTCTCCCTCTCCCAACTTCTTATTCACAATCTCTAACTTTTTTTTGGATTCATCAACTTCCCATTCATCCTTTCCAAATTCTATCACCTTTTCAAATGACTCTTTTGCCTCTTTATACATAAAAGAGGTAAGATAATATAGACCCAATCTGAAATGGGACAGCACATGTTCTGGTTTTAATTCCACAGCCTTTTTAAATTCTTTAAATGCCTTACTGAATTCGTTTTTATTGGTATATGTCACAGCCAGGTTATAGTGAAAAAAATGATTGTCTGGTTCTATCTCTATTGCTGCCTTAAATTCCTTAATCGCCTTATCCAGTTCTATTTTCTGAAAATATTTTATTCCTTTATTAAAATGGGTTCTTGCCCCTTTATCAACTGATATCTTTTTTATCTCATTTTCAAGTTTTTCTAACCTTGTTTTTGCGTCACTTGCCTCTTTAGACCTTCCTCCAAAAGATATTGTCTCTTTATATTCCTTGATTGCCTCTTCATATTGTCCCCTCCCTTCATAAAGAAGTCCAAGTCCATAATGAGCAGGAAAATGTTTTGGTTGAATCTCTATTGCAATCTTAAATCTTTTAAATGACTCTTCTGTTTTACCCATCCTGCCATATATTATGCCAGTATAAAAATGGGCAGAGACATTTTTACTTGCCACAGAGAGGATGGCATTAAACTCTCTCAGGGCTTCCTTCAGGGAACCCTCACCCAAAAACTCCAACCCTGAATCAAAATGACTCTTTATGTTTGCAGTCTCCTCTGAACTGCTGCCCAATTGCAGTGTTCTCCGTTTTGCATCCTCTGCCTCAGGAGCATTACCGCCATATTTAATTACTGCCGCATATTCACTAACTGCCTTTTCATACTCTCCCTTCTCTTCATAGATTATACCTAAATTATAATGGCTTAAAAAGTTGGCAGGGTCCACCTCCAATACCTTTGTAAACTCCATAGAGGCTTTATCTGTCTCTCCCTTTCTCGCATATAATATCCCTGACAGATAATGTGCGTTTACATTTGCAGGGACAAGCCTTATCATCTCTAAAAATTTATTTAATGCCTTTTCATTCTCTCCTTTTTTCAATAAAATAGTTCCCTGCTCAAAATACTCTTTTGATTTTATCACTATCTCAAGTGTATCTCCAAGCTGAGATAGAATAAATCTGGCTGACGCTGCCTCATCTGAATCACCTCCGTAAGTAATAGTAGCCTTCAGTTCATTAATAGCATTCTCAAAATCTTCCTGACCATTATAAATAAGTGCAAGGTTATAATGTGCTGTAAAATGATCCGGCTGGAGTTCTAATACCTTTTTGAATGCTCTTATAGCCTCTGCCTGTTTTCCTATCGCACCAGATATTACGCCTATATAAAAGTTTCCTCCAATATGTCGTGGATTTAATCTTACTGTTTCCTGCATTTCTCTCAGGGCATTTTTCAGATCACCTTTATTAATAAGCTCAATCCCTTTAATATAATGATCCTTTGGGGTCTGGGCATAGAGGATTAAATTGAAATGAAAAAAAAAAGAGAGGAGACATAAAAATAATAAAAGTTTTTTTTTGTGTCTAATTCTTATTTTATTCTCCCAAAATCAATTTGTAATATTCATAAGGGGATAAAGGATATAGCATAATCATCTAAGAGCCTGTTCAAGATTGCTGACTTCAATCAATTACGAAAGACTCAGAGCTTGAACAGGCTCTCAGGAATATCTATTCTTAGCAGCATGAATAAGATATATACACTTTCTATATTATAACTCATAAGGACAAATAAGAACAAGTTTATTAGAGACTCTCAGTTGTAGGCTCTATTTTGGAAAAGGATGGAAACTGGCTGGTAATGTTTCTCCAGAAGATACAAACTAATAAAAGATACCCTAAAGAGCTAATAACCTCAATTAATGATGGATTTCCATTATAACCAAAGAGTCCATTTAGAATACTGCCAATCTCTCCCTTCTCATGCAGCAGAGGGAAACTTCCATCCAAGTGTAATGATGGATTAATATCCCATAAATGTTCTATTATTGTTGGAAGTATGTTGGCTTCTTGAAGTTCGTGGACACCATGGGCAACTAATCCTGTTGCAAATAGTATTAAGAGGATACTTGTTACATTAAAAAACTTTTTAATACTAATCCTTATTGAGCCTATAAATATTGTATATCCCAATATAATTGCTCCAATAATACCGGCCAATCCCCCTATCAGATTATTGTTTGTTGAAACAAAACTTGCTACCTTAAGGAAGATAACTGTTTCTATCCCTTCTCTCAATACAGAAATGAAGACTAATGAAAATAATCCGAATTTATGTGCTTCAGCAATTTCTATTGCCACTTTATGTTCTAATTCAGTCGCTACATGTTTCTGTTTGATCATCCATAATATCATTGTAGTTAAAAGACACGCACCTAACAGCATTGTAATACCTTCAAAAATCTCTTCTGTTCTTCCAGTAAATCCACCAGCCGCATTAGTAAATAATAAAGCGCTGACTATACTGGCAATTATCCCGGAGACAACACCAATATAGACAATATTATTGTATTTTACCTGTTGTATCTTAACAAGGTAACTCAGAATAACGCCGATCACTAATGCTGCCTCTAATGTTTCTCTAAAGGTTATAATAAAACTTGGTATCACTTTGTTTATCCCTCCTTATCAATTCTAACTAATTAACTTAATTGAAGTTTTTTGCATTTTCTACACAGACCATACATTTCAAGACGGTGATTATATACCAAAAAATTATTTCTTTTTGCTACATACTCCTGAATCTTTTCTATCTCAGGATTCTCAAACTCAGATATCTTTCCACACCTTGTGCATACCAAGTGGTCATGATGTGTATGATTATAAAAGTGTTCAAAGCGGGTTTGTCCATCGCCAAATTGTCTTTTTTGAGCCAATCCACATTGACAGAAAAGGTGCAGGGCTCTGTAAATTGTAGCGAGTCCAATTGTTGGATTACTTTTGGAGATATCTTTATAGAGTTCTTCAGCAGAGACATGGCTTTCTGTTTTAAGAAAGGCATCCAAGATAATATCTCTCTGTTTAGTTAATTTAAGTTTATTCCTGCTAATATGATTCTTAAATATCTCTATCTCTCTCTTCATGATCTTTTTGAAAATGATTTTTATTATTATAGTTAATAATAACATAACAAAAAGAAATGTCAAGACAAAAAAGAATCCCAAAAACAGAGATTGGAAATAGCATACCTAACCCAGACAAGCTGGGATCAAAATGAATATATTTACACTCTTTTACTACTATGAAAATCCCCCATGCCCCCCTTTGCTAAAGGGGGAGTACAAGTTTCCCCTTTGTTAGAGGGGGAGTTACAGGTTTTCCTCTTTGTTAGAGGGAGGGTAATTTTCATGCTCGGGGGTGAACAACTCGTTCATGTATGTTTTCTTTCATCATTTATCATTCATTGTTCGAATTTTTTGCCGTGGGTTTTGTCGTTTCTATCTTGTATGTAATGTCTGTTTGTTGTATTATTCTTTTTAGTTATTTGCATGAGGCTGTAATGAAAAATATAGAGGATGGATTTAATTGTTTAAGGTTTGGATGTTGGGATTCAGTATTTTCAAAGGAAACTTATAGAAGGAGATACTTAAATTAAGAATGAGATATGACAATATAAAACTATTAATTTTTGATTTAGACGGAACATTAATAGATTCTAAAAGAGATATAGCCACTGCTGTAAATCTTACATTCAGAGAGATAGGTCTTCCAGAAAAAGAGCCGGAGGTTATATATGGATATGTTGGTGATGGTGTCAGGATGCTTATCCAGAGGTCTCTTGGGAATGATTGCAGATATAATTTTGATGAGGCAATAAGTATCTTCAGAAGGCATTATCTTGCTCATCTTCTGGATACAACAAGGTTCTATCCTGAGATTGAAGAGGTACTTGACTATTATAGGAATAAAAAGAAGGCTATAGTTACCAATAAACCTATAGAGTATACCTCTAAAATTATTGATGGACTTGGTGTAAATGATAGATTCCATATTGTGGTTGGAGGAGAAAGAGGATATAGCCTTAAGCCTGAACCGGATATGATATTAAAGGTAATTGATGAGCTTAAGGTGAATAATGAACTCGCTGTCCTTATAGGTGACAGTATAAATGATATATTGGCGGCAAGGGCAGCAGGAATCAGATCATGTGCAGTAGGATATGGATTGGGAGAAGCCGATATCCTCAAAGAATCAAAACCAGATATTTTCTGTAAAAGGGTGGAGGATCTCAAGGGACTGTTCTGATTTTTTGTGATCCAGTGGAGATAGGGATATAAAATCTCATCTTATGTTTATTTTGTACTTCTTTATCAGATCATGAAGAGTAGGCCTGCTTATATCCAATAGTCTAGCAGCATGAGTGATATTATGATTATTTAATACCAATGCCTGCTGGATAGTTCTTTTTTCTGCCATTTCCCTTGTCTCTTTAAGTGTAACAGGTAAAGGAGGTTTTGGTATTTGCCTCTCTTCGCTGTTTTCTGGCAGTATCAGTCCAAGTTCAGCTATATCTATCTCTTTACCTTCTGCCATAATTATAGCCCGCTTGATAATATTCTGCATCTCTCTGATATTTCCTGTCCATGGATGCAGCATCATGACCTTAAGTGCATCTTGTGAAAATCTCATCTTATGTTTATTTAGCTCTATACAGTATCTGTCCAGAAAATAATTCGCAAGTAAAAGGATGTCTTCATCCCGATCTCGTAATGGCGGCAGAGTCAGAGGAATTACATTAATGCGAAAAAAGAGGTCTTCTCTGAATTTCCCTTCTGAGACTGCCTGTTTTAGATCAATATTTGTTGCAGCTAATATCCTTACATCGAGTTGAATCGTCCGGTTGCCTCCAACCCTTTCTATAGTACCCTCCTGTAGAAATCTCAATAACTTCACCTGCAATGGGGAGACCAGTTCCCCTATTTCATCAAGGAAGACCGTTCCTCCCTGTGCCTCCTCCAGTCTGCCGATCTTACGATATACAGCTCCTGTAAAAGAGCCTTTTTCATGGCCAAACAGCTCACTTTCAAGGAGATTTGTCGGAATAGCACCGCAGTTAATAATAATAAACGGTCTTTTTTTTCTATTGCTTGTCTTATGAACTGTCTGAGCAATAATTTCCTTGCCTGTCCCGCTCTCTCCCTGAATTAGCACAGGAAAATCTGTCTTGCTTACCTTTCTGATAGTGGAAAAGAGTCTAAGCATCTGAGGAGAATTTCCAATTATCTGACCAAAGGAATTTGAATCTGACAGATGTCTGACTATTCGTCTATTTTCTTCCTCTAATCTCTGAACCCTAAATGCCCTGTCCAGAATAATCTTCAGGACATCTATATCTATGGGCTTCTGACAATAATCAAAGGCACCCATACGAATAGCCTTAAGTGCATTCTCTTTATCAGTATTACCTGTTATAATTATTACCTTGGAAAAGGGCATTTTATCTGATATTACATCCAGCAATCTAAATCCCTCTTCGACAGAGTCTGGAAAAGGATCAAGTCCCAAATCCAGGGTGATTACAGGAAATATCTCTTTAGACATTAATGCCTCTGCTTCAACAGCATCTCCAGCAAGGCTTATATTGTAGAGATCACTCAGTCCCCATAGTAACTGTTTAGCAATAGACTTTTCATCTTCAATAATTAATACCCTTTCCTTTTTCATCTAATTTTCCTCCTGATTTGCAAAGAATATCTTAAACAGAGTTCCTTTTCCTTCCTGACTCTTAACCTCAATCCTTCCATTTAAGACAGCAACTATATGTTTGACCTGCCAGAGTCCAATCCCCATGCCTTTGTTTTTTGTAGTACTGAAGGGCTTGAATAGATATTTATCCATATACTCCCTTGAGAATCCTGAACCATTATCTTCTATCTCCAAACATATATTCTCTTTATCAGAGTAGACCCTGATCTGTACATATCCAATTCCATTTGATGCCTCATACGCATTCACAAGAAGGTTTTCAAGAATAGAACCCAACATCGCAGGGTCAGAACGGATATTTATATCCTCCTCTATGTCTGTCTCTATATTTAAGCCAGGTAATCTCGGGCTCAATCTTTTCAGATTTTCCCGTATAATATAGTCTAGACAGACTGTTTGCCAGTCAGGAATAAATGCCTCAGAGATATTAGAAAGGCGGGTGCTCACCTTATCCATCCGTCTCAGGGCATTATCTATTGTCTCCAGAAAGTCTCTCTGAAACTCAGTATTATCCATGCGTCCATCTGCATTCTGACGTATCAATGACAGCATACTTGCAGCATTTTTTATGTCATGCAGGATAAAGGCGGAGAGCTTATGAAAGGTTCCAAGCTCTCGTGTCTCTGAAAGTTCTTCTGCTATCATAATTGAATATAGTATAGATGCAGCCTGACTGCACAACGCAAAAAGGAGGTCATAATCATCCTTTCCATAGCTATGTCCTGAAAATTCTGTGCCAACCCCTACCATACCTAACAAGGTATCACCTCCGACTAAGGGTATAACCAGAGCAATGCCATGTTCCTGCAATGATCTTCCATGGGCTGAATCTACACCCAGCCAATCTTTATCTCTTGATTGTTTAGGTTCGTATAAATCAAGATATTTATGCCTTTTCAGGTATCGTATAATACTATCTGAGGCATCAAAAGAGGTATTTACATCAATACTGGAATGTTCCTTAATCGGCATAAACTTATTGTCCACATTCCTCAGCCATACAGAAAACTCATCTGTATACATACTATTAAGTATCACGCTCCTGAGACATTTAATTATCTCTGAGACCGTAGTAACACCATGTAACATCTTGGTAAACTTAAGCCATTCTTCCCTATATTCATATTTATTGATATAAAAGTGCGTGCTGATAAAATAACGGATACGGTCTTTTATACTTCTGTTACCAAGTATTATAAAGAAGAATACTATTCCGATGACTATCAGAGACCATGTTGCTGCATAAGGAATTGAGATATTAAAATAACGCATTAGAGCAGCAGACAGTCCAAGTCCTACAAAATAAATGCCGAATATGAACAGGGAAATAGAGTTATAGACCATCTTTCTTGAGATAAATATCTTTCTATTTAACAATCTATGCCTGAGTATTGCATAGATAATACCAA
Source organism: Nitrospirota bacterium (assembly GCA_046753905.1). Classification (GTDB taxonomy): domain Bacteria; phylum Nitrospirota; class Nitrospiria; order JBHHUU01; family JBHHUU01; genus JBHHUU01. Next base: position 12,490 of record JBHHUU010000041.1, read on the forward strand.
TCAACGCAATTGGAATAACTGCTGCCATAAGCGTAAAATTTCTGACATGAAACATTCCATAGGTAAGCCTATAGGAGAAAGCCCAGATAAACAGAGTGGATATCAACATGAACCCCATGAACATAAATTTGAGCTGTAGTCTTATATGGTTAGAGACATTTCTCCATAATATCTCTATACGCCATACCATAACAAACATGGAGATCAAAATAAGGATGGATTGAAAATATGATTGCATATTGCCGGCAATGTTTGTAGATAGCAGATATATATCTCTGTTATCTATAACTGCAATGGGATTCAAGAAATTAATAAAGGCGAGTGAGATGGTCAGCAGGACCAAAAAGATTGTCAGGACTATTGATAAAAGACTATCCTTTTTATTTACATCTTCTAAATTACCTATTACCTGATTCAGATAATATGCCAGGATAACCCAGAAAGATGCAATCACTCCCTCAGAAAACATCACATTCTTAAGCCGAATAATGTTTAAATCTAATATCAGATATAGGAGTTCCAGATCAAGTATAAATATAGAAGATAGAGTAATAATCAGTATAGCAGAAAACTTTTTTTCCGGTGATTTCAGAAATATAGAGATTAAACACAGAAATAAGAGTAACGCATTTAAAAAGATCGGCATTAAATTAATCTCTCCACTTCTGGACGAAATAGTACAACTACAACATGACACCAGTGTGACATGTAAAATATCCTATGGACAGAAAAATAGGCATGTCTTTCTCTCCCTGCCTTTTCAAATGCCTCTTTCCACATGGATATCAGTTGAGAGGGTGCAGTTATCAGGGTACACTGCACCTTCTCAACTAGTAACTATTACTTATATCCCAATATTAATATTATTGTCAAGACAATTAACATACCCCAAAACAGAGATAAAAGGTAACTATTCAGCTAATATAGAGCAAGGGGGTTCCAAAGACTTTATAATGCGTATGATTATAATTAAGTTTATTCAGATACAACAGCATCATTTCAGATCATGTCTCTATGAGTAGTGAGAGCTAAACACTAAGGTGACGCTATAAACTCTTTTCCACCCCTTACTCTGTATTAGCTGAATAGTTACGATAAAAGATTGTTGTAAATTCACATCTCCCTTGATGGGTGAGAGTGGGGAGGGGAGTTGATAGGATATCTACTTGAATTTTTCTGGTATAATAGTATTAGGATAATATTAGTAATAAACATTCATGACTCTGATGAGTCACCCCCAAGGCATGAAAATATAACCCCTTTATCCCCTCTTCCCTTGTGGGAGAGGGTTAGGGTGAATGTTATGGACAAAAAAGAATATATAGAGGTATCAATCGGGGAAAAAAGAGCAGATATCCTCTTGAAGAATGCAAAGCTCGTTGATACTATATCAGGAGAAATAATTGATACCTCAATTGCTATATATAAAGGTTTTGTTATTGGATGGGGCGATTATAATGCTTCAAAGGTGATTGATTTACATGGTGACTTTGTCAGCCCTGGTCTTATAGATGGACATATCCACATAGAAAGTACAATGATGACTCCCGGTGAGTTCTGTAAGGCGGTAATACCAGATGGCACTACTTCTGTAATTGCGGATCCCCATGAGATTGCCAATGTAACAGGTATAGATGGAATAGTTTATTTTCTTAAAGAGGCAGAATTCTTGCCATTGAACCTCTTTATCATGCTGCCGTCATCTGTTCCTTCAACAAACCTTGAGACTTCAGGGGCAAGGATTATTGTATCTGACCTCTCATCGCTTTTATCAAATAAATGGGTATTGGGTCTGGCTGAGGTAATGAACTATAATGATGTTATTCGTGGGGAGAGAGAGATATTGGAAAAGATAGGGTTAGTCAGGGATAAGAGAGTAGATGGACATGCCCCTGGTCTAAAGGAGAGAGAACTAAATGCCTATATTATGGCAGGTATAACCTCTGATCATGAGTGTACAAGCATGAACGAAGCAAAAGAGAAATTGCAAAAAGGAATGCACATAATGATAAGGGAAGGTACAAATGAAAAGAATCTGAAAATACTGCTGCCGCTGGTCAATCCCCTGAACTCAAGGCACTTTTCATTTGTAACAGATGATAAGCACCCTATAGATATGATTAAAGACGGACATATAGACTATATTGTTAGAAAGGCTGTTAAGAGTGGTCTCTCTCCTATCATTGCGTTACAGATGGTTACTATAAATACCGCAGTCTATTTTGGACTGAGGGATTTAGGCGCTCTTGCGCCGGGTTATAAGGCTGATATGGTTGTATTTGATGACCTTTATAATTTCAGACCTAAAATAGTATTCAAAGATGGGAGAATGCTTGCAAAAGATGGAGTAATTCTCAAAGGGTTTAACATAAAGAATGAGGTGTTTTCAAAGGATTCAATCCATATAGACCTGAAATCCACCAAAAGACTGGATGTAAGGGCTGAAGGAGATAGGATCAGGGTCATACAGGTCTTTTCTGATCAGATTATTACTAAGGGATTGACAGTAGAAGCAAAGGCTGCAAAAGGCAGAATTGTCTCTGATACAGAGAGAGACATTCTCAAGATAGCGGTATTTGAAAGGCACAGGGCTACTGGCAGGGTAGCTATCGGGTTTGTAAAGGGCTTTGGTCTTAAGCATGGTGCTATAGCATCATCAGTTGGTCATGATTCTCATAATATTGTAGCAGTAGGCACTGATGATATCTATATGTCAATGGCAGTAGAGGAGATCGTCAGGATAAAGGGAGGTCTTGCAGCCATAACAAAGGAGAAGAGATGTCTCTCCCTTCCTCTGCCTGTAGCTGGATTGATGTCAGAGCAACCCTTGCAAATTGTGGCAGAAAGGTTAAAAGACCTTCTAAAGATTGTAAAAGAAATGGGCACAAAACTTCCCGATCCATTTATGGCACTCTCCTTTGTATCTCTTCCTGTAATACCAGAGATCAGGATTACTGACATGGGGCTTGTTGATGTTGCAAAGGGAGAGATTGTATCTCTATTCTTACCATATCCCAGTAGCCATCAGGACTAATTTATTTTCCACGAGAGATAGATTGTCGGTTTTTATAAAAGATGCCACTACTCATCCTCTATTATTTTAGAGAGTGTTGCTAAATAGATAGATATATGCAATAATCCCTGTTATACACAAACACTAACAGGAGGTTGTTATG
>JBHHUU010000042.1:0-15272 GCA_046753905.1 Nitrospirota bacterium
GGAAGTCACCTTTTCGCCTTGACATAATGATGTCGATACCTGGAATAGAATTCGAATCAGCATGGGATCGTAGAGTTGAGGTAAACATAGATGAATTGTCTATTCAGTTTATATCCAGAGGCGACCTTATAAAAGCCAAGATTGCCGCAGGAAGACCGCAGGATCAAATTGATGCCGAAAACTTAAAAAAACAGAAAAATTTGAAAGTCCTTAAATAGAGATCGATTTGGATTTAGGATTTAACCGATATGAATAGTGGGTGAGCAAATTGCCACTAACGATTGAGCTGAGCTACCGCTGACGCCAACCCGCAGGCGCTGATTGCAGGGTTTTATCCGTCGTTAACGCATTGTGGTTAATCAAGGCTTTATAGTCCTATCGGTTGTCGCCAGAAAACTGAAGTGGACCCAATGTCAAGACTATTTTTTCACTTTTTTAAGCTACATAAAAAAATAATCGTAGTAGTAATGAGAGGGTCTGGGGGAGACTATAATGGACCCCGATAATAACAGTCAAAAACTAACAAACCCCGCCGCCAGCTTCTTCTATTCTTTTCAACTGCTTCAGGATAGCTTCTATCTCATTTAGACTAATCATATTATCCCCGTCACAGAGTGCATCTTCAGGTAACGGATGTATCTCCAGAAAAACCCCATCACAACCCACAGCCATAGCACCTCTGCAGAGTGGAGCGATAAATTCCCTCTGACCCGATGACTTTATCCCGGCACCTCCAGGCAATTGAACACTATGTGTTCCGTCAAATATTACAGGATATCCCAAAGACCGCATTATCGGAAGTGAACGCATATCAACCACAAGATTATTATAGCCGAAACTTGTTCCTCTTTCAGTTATAATAATATTTCTGTTGCCTATTGACTCTACCTTTTCAATGACATTTTTCATATCCAGAGGAGACATGAATTGTCCTTTTTTTATATTGACAGGTATTCCTGTCCCTGCAGCAGTCAGAATAATATCTGTCTGACGGCATAGAAGGGCAGGTATCTGGAGAATATCAAGTACTTTAGAAGCCATATCCACTTCATCGCAAGAGTGGATATCAGATAATATTGGAACGTCTATCTCATCTTTTACCTTTTTTAATATCTCCAGTCCTTTCTTAATCCCTGGTCCTCTATAGGAGCGTATAGAGCTCCTGTTAGCCTTGTCATAGGATGACTTGAAGATAAAAGGAATCTGTAATCTTGTCGTTATCTCCTTTAATTCTCTGGCTGTCTCTATTGTCTGAGTCTCATCTTCAATAACACATGGACCCCCTATCAATACAAAAGGTTTTACCCCTCCTATTCTGATCCCTGATATATCTACTTCCCTTATCATAAATATTATTAGTCCGAAAATCCCCCTTACCCTAACCCTTTCCCACAAGGGGAGAGGGTTAGGGTGATATTATTCACGGAGTAATGAAGCCTTTATAAATTCCCTGAATAAGGGGTGAGGTCTTTGAGGAGTAGACTTGAATTCAGGGTGAAATTGTGTGGCTACGAACCATGGATGATCACTCAATTCTACTATCTCCACCAGGTGACCATCAGGAGATGTACCGCTAATCTCTAATCCAGACTTTGTCAGGATATCTCTGTATTCATTGTTAAATTCATATCTGTGACGGTGTCTCTCTGATATCTCTGTAGTCTGATATGCCTGATATGAACGGGTCCCATTCTTTAATATACAGGGATATGCCCCTAATCTCATTGTTCCGCCTTTTTTTACTCCCTTTTGATCAGGCATGAGATCTATTACAGGGTGATGCGCATCTATATCAAACTCTGAACTGTCAGCATTATCCAGTCCTGCAACATTTCGCGCAAACTCTATCACAACACACTGCATACCAAGGCACATCCCTAAAAAGGGGATACCTTTTTCTCTTGCATATCTGATAGAATTAATCTTGCCCTCTATCCCCCTTTTTCCAAAACCTCCCGGCACTACTATACCGCTAACATCTTTCAGTTGGTTCTCTCCTATTTTTTCTATATCTTCCGCATCCAACCATTCTATCTCTACCCTGGCATTATTTGCTATCCCCCCATGACCTAATGACTCATACAGGCTCTTATATGATTCCTTCAGTTCAATATATTTTCCCACTATTCCTATCTTTACTCTGTATTGTGGATTCTTTATCTTTCTTATAGTTTCTTCTAATTCTCTGAGGTCATTAGTCCTCGCATTCAGATTAAACGAATTTACAATTATGTCATCGAGCTTGTCTGCATGAAGCGCTAATGGTACTTCGTATGGGGTTTCCACATCCATAGCAGTAATTACAGACTCTCTTTTCACATTGCCGAAGAGAGATATCTTTTCTTTTGTCTCAGGTGGAAGGGTCTGTTCTGATCTGCATAGCAATATATCAGGCAATATCCCTATCTCACGCAATTTATTAACACTATGTTGGGTAGGTTTTGTCTTTAACTCACCTGATACCTTTATATACGGAACTAATGTAAGATGTACATAGATCACATTATTCCTTCCCACATCAAAGGGGAATTGTCTTATTGCCTCAAGAAATGGAAGACTCTCTATATCACCAACTGTACCGCCTATCTCTGTTATCACTACATCTACTCCATCTGATATGGACTTTATGCAATTCTTTATCTCATCTGTAATATGAGGAATAACCTGAACTGTACCGCCTAAATAGTCACCATTCCGTTCCTTTCTAATTACATTAAAATATATCTTCCCTGTGGTATAGTTATTTTCTTTAGATAAAGTAACAGAGGTAAAACGTTCATAATGACCAAGGTCCAAATCTGTCTCTGCCCCGTCATCTGTAACAAATACCTCTCCATGTTGATATGGATTCATTGTCCCGGGATCTACATTTATATATGGGTCTAATTTAATAAATGTGATCTTTAGTCCCTTGCTTTCAAGCAACTTGCCTATAGATGCTGATACTACACCCTTTCCTAGTGAAGATACCACCCCTCCTGTAACAAATATAAATTTTGACGACATATTATCCCCTTTTTGTAGGATTTAAACCCTAAAACTGTAATTACCCAATATCTTGAGGATTTATCCCTCACCCTAACCCTCTCCCACAAGGGGAGAGGGAACTAACAGAATGATAAAATTAAGTCCACAAACTTATTGAGTAATTACCTAAAACTTAATCCATTACTTATTAAGTATTGACCCCATAAGCTCCTCTGCTATTATCAGGTCTTCAGGAACATCTATTCTCAAAGATTCTCCCTTTGTCTCTATTACCTTAATCTTATAACCATTTTCCAGTGCCCTGAGCTGTTCTAATTTTTCTGCTTCTTCTAAAAAAGATAAAGGAAGGCTGTTGAACTTCAAAATAAAATCCCTTTTATAGCCATATATACCGATATGCTGATAATATTTCTGTTGAGATAGGTCATAACTATTTATATCTCTCATAAAGGGTATTGGCGATCTCGAAAAGTATAGGGCATATCCTTGTTTGTCTGTAACTACCTTGACTATATTATGATTATATATATCCTCCCTCTTTACAATCTTTCTTTTTATTGTGCCCATCTCTAAAGTTTTATCTTCCAGGAAGAGAGAGATTAGTTCATTTACCATATCAGGATATACAAGTATCTCATCCCCCTGAAGGTTTATTATAATATCACACTTTTCTTTTTCAGCAACCTCAGCTATCCTGTCGCTTCCTGTTTTATGATCAGGAGATGTAAAAACAGATTTTCCTCCAAAGGAGCTAACCTCATCTGATATCCTTTTATCATCTGTTGCTACTATAATGTCTTCCGCCAGACATACCTTTTTTGCCTGCTCAAATATATGCTGTATCAATGGTTTGCCGCATATTCCGGCTAACACCTTTCCCGGAAAACGGCTGGAAGAATATCTTGCAGGTATGATTATTATTGTCCTCAAATCAATTTATTCCTCATTCCAGTAATTCAATATCACCCTTTTCCTTAATACTTTTTCCCCTCCCATCAAGGGAGGGGAAAGTTCCCTCTCTCCTCTTCCATCTTTCGGATCAAATCTTCTCTCCTGATAACTGCTGTTCCAACAATCCCGACTACAACTCCTGCAGCATAGTTGGCAATAACTGCTGCCTCTTTTATTGCAGCTCCAACGCTCAAGGCTAAGGATAGAACACTGACAACAGTATCACCCGCCCCTGTCACATCATATACTTCCTGGGCTACAGTCGGTATATGTGTCACATCATCACCCTCAAAGAGAGACATCCCCTCCTCTCCTCTGGTGATTAATACCGCCTTACAGTCAAGCCTATTCAATATGGTTTTTCCCATTTTTATGAAATTTTTGTCATCATCGGCATCTATGCCGGATGCCATAGATGCCTCTATATTATTAGGGGTGATAATAGTAACGCCTTTGTAGAGATCAAAATGATTCACCTTCGGGTCTACTATTGTTGTAATATTATTCCTGTCTGCCAATTCCAGTATATCTTTTATGAATTCAGGCGCTATAACTCCTTTGGCATAATCCGAAATCACAATACACCCGATAGACCCTATCATATTCTTAACAAACCTGTATATCTTCTTTTGACTCTCTGAAGATATTGATTCCTTTTTTTCCCTGTCAAACCTGACAACCTGTTGATTATGTGCAATAATCCTTGTCTTTTTAGTTGTCGCCCTTCCTCCCTCTACTATTATTCCATCTGTTTTTTCAAGACCTCTTTCTTTTATCTCCTCTATTAATCTCTTTCCAAAATAGTCATCTCCAATAACACCGCATATCTCAACCATTCCTTTAAGGGAAAGGATATTATTTAAGACATTAGCAGCGCCTCCCAAAAGAATAGACTCTGATGTCACATTAACCACAGGAACAGGAGCCTCAGGTGATATCCTCTTTACCTTTCCCCAGATATAATGGTCAACCATAAGATCACCAATAATCAGTATCTTTGCCTCATCAAACCTATTGACATATCCTGATAATAAATTTATATCCATATTACGTATTTCTTTCTCACTCCCATTCTTCTACAAGATTGAATCAGCAAAGCAAAAAAGCCTAAAGCGCTTAAAATCGTAACGAAAAATCATTAATTTTAGCTTGTTTTGCACTTTAAACTTTACACCTTACTTTAACGAATCAATTCTCCAATCCTCTCCCATCTTACCCATCTATCTTTGCCATCCCATGACCAGTATATCAAAAACGCCTTACCCTTAATCTTATTAAATTTTACAAACCCCCAGAATCTACTGTCAAGACTTTGATCCCTGTTGTCACCCATTACAAAGTATGATTCTGGCGGGACAGTAATCGGCCCAAAATTATCTCTTGGCTGATATTCTCTTTGTAAAATAACATTATCGTTATGTCTTATATATGATTCATGCATAAGCTTATTATTTACATACAGGAGTTTGTTTTTTATTTCAATAGTATCACCAGGCTTACCAATCACCCTCTTTATAAAATCTTTGCTCTCATCCTCTGGAAATTTAAATACGATAATATCACCCCTTTCAGGCTTATTTATATTTATTAATGATGTGTCAGTAAAAGGGATCTTTATTCCAAATATAAACTTATTTACCAGTATATGGTCTCCTACTACAAGAGTTGGGATCATTGAGCCTGATGGTATCTTAAATGCCTGCACAACAAATGTCCTGATAAAAAGGGCTAATAATATAGCTGTTGCTATTGCCTCTGTATATTCTCTTAATATAGTCTTTTTTCTTTTCATACCTATTCTCCAGATTTCAAAAGTGCAAGGAAGGCCTCTTGCGGTACCTCTACGGTTCCTATATGTTTCATCTTTTTCTTTCCTTCCTTCTGTTTTTTTAATAATTTTTTCTTCCTTGTAATATCGCCTCCATAACATTTGGCAATAACATTCTTTCTCAGAGCACTTATAGTCTCGCGCGCGACAATCTTATTCCCTATAGCTGCCTGTATGGCTACCTCAAATAATTGGCGCGGAATAGCCTCCTTCATCTTCTTTGCTATAGCCCTTCCCCTAATATATGCCTTGTCTCTGTGGGTGATGAATGACAAGGCATCTACTATCTCTCCATTTAAGAGTATATCTACCTTCACCAGATCAGACTCTCTATATCCCAGTAACTCATAGTCAAGGGATGCATAACCTTTGCTAAAAGATTTTAATCTATCATAAAAGTCCAAGATCACCTCATTTAATGGAAGTTCATACTTTATCATTACCCTCTCTCTCTCAAGATATGATATCTCTCTCTGTATTCCACGTCTATCCTGACAGAGTTTTAATATTTGACCAAGGTAATCCTGAGGAAGAATTATAGTAGTCAGTATATAAGGTTCTTCAAATAGTTTTATCTTCTTTATACTTGATAGCTTGGAAGGATTCTGAATGGTAATTACATCTCCCTTTTCTGAAGTTATCTTGTAAAGAGTAGTAGGTGAAGTGCTTATTAAAGAGAGGTTATACTCCCTTTCCAGTCTCTCTCTGATAATATCCATATGCAGAAGCCCAAGAAATCCGCATCTGAATCCAAAACCAAGCGCCAGAGATGTCTCAGGCTCATAAATAAATGAAGAGTCGTTTAACCTTAATTTTGCCAGCGCACCTTTAAGATATCCATACTGATTGTTATCTACAGAATAGAGTCCGCAGAATACCATTGGTTTCACTTCTTTATATCCTGGGAGCGGAGAAGCACATGGGCTATCCTTATCTGTAATTGTATCCCCTATCTTTGTATCATTAACACTCTTTATCCCGGCAATTATATAACCTACTTCTCCTGATGATAACTCTTTAGTTGCCTCTCTCTTTGGAGTAAATACACCTACCTCATTCACTTCAAAAGATTTATTAGTTGAAATCAATCTTATCTTATTTCCCTCTTTAACCCTTCCATCCACAATTCGTGTGAGAATAATGATCCCCTGGTAATTATCAAACCATGAGTCAAAGATAAGCCCTTTTAAAGGCATGTTAATATCTCCACTCGGCGGGGGAATTCTGGAGACAATTGCCTCTAATATCTCTTTAGTTCCTATCCCCTGTTTTGCACTCGCTAAGATAGTATCAGAGGCATCCAGACAAAGAACATCCTCTATCTCTCTTTTAATCCTGTCACTATCCGCAGTTGGGAGATCAATCTTATTAATTACAGGAATAATAATAAGTTGATTTTCTATTGCAAGATTCACATTTGCTATAGTCTGAGCCTCTATGCCCTGACTGGCATCAATCAGAAGTAATGCCCCTTCACATGCTGCTAAACTTCTTGAGACCTCATAGGCAAAGTCAACGTGTCCTGGTGTATCAATGAGATTTAAAATATAGTCATTTCCATCATTTGCCCTGTAGTTTAGCCTGACAGCATGGGCTTTTATAGTAATCCCCCTCTCTCTCTCAAGGTCCATGTCGTCCAGTATCTGGTCCTTTGCCTCTCTCTTTGTTATTGCACCGGTATATTCCAGCAGTCTATCGGCTAATGTAGACTTTCCATGGTCAATATGGGCAATTATAGAAAAATTTCTTGTGTTTAAATCTCCTGCCATGAGCATATAGAATATATAAATATAAAGGATTTATTTTAAACAGGCTCTTACAAAAAAACAGTAACTATTCAGCATGATTTTACTACTATGAAAATCCCCCCTGCCCCCCTTTGCTAAAGGGGGGGAGTACAAGTGTCCCCCCTTTGCTATAGGGAGGTTAATTTTCATGCTCGGGGGTGAACAACTCGTTCATGATTGTTTATTTTTTTGTTTTAATTCCCCTCTTGAGGGGTGTCAGCCAAAGGCTGACGGGGTGGATTCTTTAAGCAAATAAAACAATAATATCGAATTATATTTATCATATCCACCCCGTCTGGCTCTCGCCATCCACCCCTCAAGAGGAGAATTAACTTGTATTAGCTGAATAGTTACAAAAAACAAAGGTATTGTCAGCTTTTATTTTAGTGGCATGGCACATCTAAATCCTGTTTCACTGAAGGCATTTTCTGGAATAGCATAGAATCTGTATGCTGATCTATAAAAATGGGGTATAGCATAATGTCCAACACCTCCCCAGCTTCCACCTCTAATTACCTTATACTTCTCACCAAATCTTTCACTCTCATAGTCACTGTCTGGATAGGTTTTATACCAATCTTCGACCCATTCCCACACATTTCCCGCCATATCATAGACCCCATACACACTCTTGCCTGATTCAAAAGAACCGACTGGTGCAAGGTCTCCTATCATAGATTCTCCTGTATTGGCTTTTGTCTTATCAAACTTATTTCCCCATGGGTATTCACTGCCTTTAGTACCGCGTGCAGCCTTTTCCCACTCCTCTTCAGTGGGAAGTCTCTTTCCCATCCACTCACAAAATCTCTTTGCCTGATACCAGTTAACAGTAGTCATGGGGTAATTACCACGTCCTTCCGGAAAGGTTCTCCCCTTCCATCCAAAGGGAGGAAATGCACCTGTCTCATCAATAAATCTTTTATACTGGGCATTTGTTACCTCATACTTATCTATATAATATGCATCTAAATGGACTTCATGTTCAGGATGTTCATCCATGAATAAAGGTTTAACCGTACCATATTCAAGGCTTTTTCCTTCTTTATCTGTCTTATTACTACCCATAATAAATTTTCCTGCTGGAACCAATACCATTCCATCAGGGATATCTGCTTTTTTAGAGATAGCCATCTCTCCTTTCTTAGTACATGCTACTGAGATTATAATAATTAACACAGGCATTAATCCAAAAAGTATCCTTTTATTTATATATTTCATCTATTTATTTCCTTTCACTGATTTTGCACACCTGAAACCAAAACCCTTATTTTTGGTCTTTGGCAAAAAAAATCCACGATTGAATGATGGAGCACTCAGCCCGCACTTATAAAAAGAACAGTCTACCCATGATCCTCCTTTTACCACACGGAATTTTTCTCCATAATTTTCGCCAGGTTTTTTATTTCCGGGATGAGGTTTATACCAGCTATTTGTCCACTCCCATACATTGCCCGACATATCATAAACTCCATAAGGGCTCCTTCCTTCAGGAAAACTTCCTACAGGTGTAGTGTCTCCTATCATTGACTGGGGTGTATTAGCCTTTTCCGGATCAAATCTATTTCCCCATGGAAACATCCTTCCATCAGTGCCTCTTGCCGTTTTTTCCCATTCCTGTTCTGTAGGAAGCCTTTTACCTGCCCACCGGCAATATGCACCAGCATCATACCAGTCCACAAATGTCACTGGATGGTCTCCCTTTCTATAAGGATACCTGCCATTTCTCTTTCTCCATAGAAATGGAGGCTTCCTCCCTGTAGCATTTACAAACTTTTCATATTTTTTATTTGTTACTTCATACTTATCTATATAAAAAGACTTAAGATATACCTTGTGCATTGGTTTTTCGTCAGGCATTCTATGGTCATAACCCATTAAAAAATTACCCGCTGGAATTAATATCATATCATCCTTCTCTTTTTGGGCTACAAAACTTCCCTCTTTAGCTATAAGAAATCCTGCTGAATCAGAAAATTTCTCCTGATAGTCCAAATTGACTGGTCTCTTTTCTGAAATAGATGGAAGCCCATGACTGATAGAAGGGATAAAAAAGAAAAAAAAGAGGCATATTACTCCTTTTGTTACTCCTTTAGTCCGAAAATCTCCCCTTCCCCCCTTTACCAAAGGGGGGTTAGGTGGGATTAGATTTTCATTTTTGTTTGTGCCGGTTGGTCGGCATGATTGTTTTATTTTAGTTTCTATTTTGAGCATAATTAATAATAAATAAACTGTTAATTGTGAATAATATCATAAGAGACAAATTAGAGTCAAGAATTGCTGCAAACCCACTGGATATTCGATAAAACAACCTTGATACTTTATCCCATCCCATCAATTGATAGGAAAAAAACACCTATTATATTACTGAAGGGGAAAATTTTCCTCTTCCCTTGTGGGAGAGGGGGTATTTTTAGATGCAAATATTGACCATAACAGGTTTAGATGGTAGAATTAATTAAAGAGGAGGATTATCTATTATTATAAAAAAAGGAGCTGAGGGATGGGAGAATCAAAAAAAGGTCAGGGGAGAATAACATCCTTTAATAATAGAATAACTAAATCATCTGAAGAGGAGGTAGACGATATCTCTATACATACAAACAGATTAGATGAATATGAAAAAGAGATGGAAAGGCTTTATGGGCAGGTAAAGGCTCTGGAACGGGAGTTGAATGAGCTTACTCAGTCAAAGGCACAGTTAGATGTGGTCAAACATCAGAATGAAAGACTGGTGGCTGCATTAAATGAGGCAAAGAGACAGATAGAAGTCCTTAAAGTAGAGGTAGAAAAACTTACAAAACCTCCATCTACGTATGGTATATTTTCTTATGCAAACAAGGATGGGACAATAGATATATATATAAATGGAAGGAAGATGAAGGTCAATGTGCATCCTGATATCAGGATAGAGGATATGAAGAAAGGACAGCAGTTAATCCTGAATGAAGCATTAAATGTGGTAGAGGTATGTGATTATGAAAAGCAGGGAGAAGTGGTCAGATTAAAGGACCTCTTAGATGATAAAAGGGCAATGGTAACCTTAAGAGCAGATGAAGAGAAGGTAGCAGAGCTGGCTGATCTTTTATCAGAAAAGACATTGAGTGTTGGTGATAATCTTTTGTATGATTCAAAATCTGGTTATCTCCTTGAGAAGCTGCCCAAGTCTGAAATAGAAGAGGTAGTCTTAGAAGAGGTTCCTGATGTCTCTTACAGTGATATAGGGGGATTAGATTCTCAGATAGAGACAGTAAAAGATGCAATTGAGCTTCCATCTCTATATCCTGATCTATTTGCTGAGCATAAACTTCCTCCTCCCAAAGGGGTGCTGTTATATGGTCCTCCAGGATGTGGAAAGACCCTCATAGCAAAGGCAGTTGCAAACTCTATTGCTAAAAGAAAAGGAAATAGAACGGGGAAAGATGTAAGAAGCTATTTCCTGCATGTAAAAGGACCTGAACTGTTAAACAAATATGTGGGTGAGAGTGAGCGTCAGATAAGAGAGGTCTTTAAAAAGGCAAAAGAGAAAGCAATAGGTGATATACCAGTGATAGTCTTCTTTGATGAGATGGATGCCCTGTTTCGCACAAGGGGGACTGGTGTATCTTCTGATATGGAATCTACTATTGTTCCCCAGTTTTTATCTGAGATAGATGGTGTAGAGGGTCTTGTAAATGTGATTGTGATAGGTGCCAGCAATAGACAGGATCTGATAGACCCTGCTATTCTCAGGCCAGGGAGGCTTGATATCAGGATTAAGATAGACAGACCTACTAAGGAAGCGTCAAAGGATATATTTTCAAAATATCTTGATGAAGAGCTTCCTTACCATAAAGATGAACTTTCAAAGGTAGATGGAGATAAAAAGAGGCTGATTAGGCAGTTTATAGATAATATCGTTGAAGAGTTATTTAAGATATGTGATGAGAATAAATTTTTAGAGGTGACTTATGTTAGTGGTGAGAAAGAGACATTTTATTTTAAGGATTTTGTAAGTGGAGCAATGATAAATGGAATTGTATCAAGGGCAAAAAAATATGCTATAAAAAGAATGATCGCCACAAATGAAAAGGGTATAAAGTGTGATGATCTTATCCGTGGTTTGAAAGATGAATTCAAAGAGAATGAAGACCTTCCCAATACTACAAATCCGGATGACTGGGCAAAGATAGCCGGCCGTAAGGGAGAGAAGATTATTCAGGTGAGGACTGTAGGAGGCAGAGACAGAAATGCAAGAAAGATAGAGACACTTACTCCAGGGCACTATTTGTAAAATGAGTTGAGGAGTTAAACTCCCTAACTCCCTAACTCCTCAACTACATAACTCAATAAAGGGGTGATAAATGTTAAAGAGAAAGATATTAGGGTCTGAGGTTGAATACGGAATAGCAACAAAGGATATGGAAAATTTAGATCAGGTGTCAAATTCTACTTCATTGATAAATAATTATCCATATCTTCCTTCTGCAGCGATTCTCTGGGACTATGAGGGTGAAAATCCATTTGTAGATGCAAGGGGATTTGAAGTTCAGGGTGAGAAAGAAAGACCCACTCCTGATTATAACAGGGCTATAAACAAGCTGCTTGCAAATGGCGGAAGACTGTATGTAGATGGTGCGCACCCAGAATATTCCACACCTGAATGTTCTAATGCAAGAGATGTAGTCTTATATGAAAAGGCAGGAGACAGGATCGTAGATATATGCAGAAAGATAGCCAATCAATTTCGATCTGAGAGGGATAAATTCATTATCTATAAGAATAATACAGATGGTAAGGGAAACAGTTATGGTTATCACGAAAATTATCTGGTGAAGAGGATAATCCCTTTTGGGAAACTGATGGAACAATTAGTGCCCTTTTTTGTAACAAGACAGATCTATGCAGGGGCAGGAAAGGTATCATATAGTAATAAGGAATGTCCTTATCAGATATCACAGCGGGCTGATTTTTTTGAAGTTCTGGTAGACCTGAATACAATGGTCAAGAGACCTATTATGAACACAAGAGATGAACCCCATGCTGACCCGGAAAAATACAGAAGACTGCATGTGATAGTTGGTGATTCCAATATGTCAGAATTTACCAGTTTTTTAAAGATCGGGACGACTGATATAGTCCTATCCATGATAGAGGATGGTATCTTTTTAAAAGGGCTTGAGTTAGAGACCCCTGTAAGAGCTATGAAGGATATCTCAAGGGATACTTCATTGAAAAAGAGGATAAAGCTGTCAGATGGGAGGAAACTGACAGCTATTGAGATACAGAGGGAATATTTAGAAAAAGCAGTGAAATATGCAGCATCTATAGGTTCTGAGGATGTATCTGATGTGACTTTAGATGTCTTGAAGAAATGGGAATATGTATTAGAGAGATTAGAAAAAGAACCAATGGAATTATCGCGAGAGATCGACTGGATAATAAAGAGAGACCTCCTGTTATCCTACATAGAGAAAAAGGGATGCAATTGGAGCAATCCAGATGTATCAATGATAAACCTCCAGTACCACGATATAAGACTGGATAAAGGATTATATTATACTCTGGAGAGGAATGGGCGTGTAGAGAGAATAATAGAAGATGAGGATATTGAAGAGGCAAGGGATATACCGCCTTCAGATACAAGGGCATATTTCAGAGGCATCTGTCTGAAAAAATTCCCTAAAGATGTCTATGCGGCAAGCTGGAGTTCTCTTCTGTTTGATATAGGCAACACTACATTAAAAAAGATTCCATTGTTAGAACCCCTGAGAGGTACTAAAGAGTTAACTAAAAAAATCCTTCAGGAATCAGATAGTATAGAGGAATTACTATCAAGAATAACAACATAGGGGGTGAAAAGAATGCCAAAGCAAGAAAAGAGAGCAGATAAAAGAAAAGGTCCTGAACAAAAAGAAAAAGATGTCTCTCCGAATCCTGAGGTTATAGAAAAAGGCAAAAAGATAAAGGAGGATATGGATAAGATCCTTGATGAGATAGATGACGTACTTGAGGAGAATGCAGAGGAATTTGTAAAGAATTTTGTCCAGAAGGGAGGAGAGTAAAGGTGTCTTTTCTATCTGACTCATATAATTCAAGTTTCTATGAATATCTTTCATCCTATTACAAGGATATGCAGTCTGCATTCATGCAGGGGAAAAGAACAATAGTGGAGAGGGAGATATCTCAAATGATTCCCCATGGAACTACTGTCCTGTCATTAAAATATAAGGATGGAGTAGTAATTTCAGGTGATCGGAGGGCCACAGAGGGACATCAGATATCTTCGAGGCGGATTGAGAAGGTGTATCAGACAGATAAACATTCTGCTATAGCCATAGCAGGGGCAGCAGGTCCATGTATAGAGATCGCCAGGTTGTTCAGGATAGAGCTTGAACATTATGAGAAATTGGAGGGCACAGCTCTTTCTACAGAGGGAAAGGCAAATAAGTTAGCTCAGATGATAAAGGGCAACCTTCCACTGGCAATGCAGGGGCTGCTGGTATTACCGATATTTGCAGGTTATGACCTTAAACAGGGTAAGGGACGGATATTTAAATATGATATAACAGGCGGGAGATATGAAGAGATAGAGTTTCACTCTATAGGTTCGGGAGGAAAAGATGCAAGAAATACATTAAAAAAACTATACAGTAAAGAGATGGATGAGAACAAGGCTATTGATCTGGCATTAGAGGCAATCTTTGATGCAGCAGACGAGGATATAGGAACAGGCGGTCCTGATTTAATTAGGGATATCTTCCCTACAGTAAAGATAGTAACCAGAGAAGGAATTGCTGATATTGAAAAAGAGAGAATAAAGGATATATACAACGAACTTTTTGACAGAAGAAGGAGGAGGGAATAGATATGGCGCTCCCCTATTATGTGTCCCCGGAACAGATCATGCAGGACAAAGCAGAATACTCAAAAAAGGGGATTGCCAAAGGAAAGTCAATAATAGCATTAGGGTATGATGATGGCGTAGTATTGGCTGCTGAAAATCCCAGTTCATCCCTGAATAAGATATCTGAGATATATGACCAGATAGCATTTGCAGGTGCAGGCAAATACAGTGAGTTTGAAAACTTGAGAAAGGCAGGCATACGGCATGCTGATCTGAAAGGGTATCTCTACAGTCGGGAGGATGTTACAGCAAAGTCCCTGGCAAATGCCTATTCACAATCTCTTGGGACAATATTCAGTCAGGAAATAAAGCCATTAGAGATAGAGATATTAGTGGTTGAGGTAGGTAAAATCAGAGAGGACGATCAACTATATCGTATATCATTTGATGGAAGTATCTATGAGGAGAAGGAGTTTGCTGTAATAGGGGGGAAATCAGAGGATATAATAACATTTCTCAGGGATAGATATAAAGGGAATATGTCTGTTGAAGAATCCCTGAAACTCTCTGTTTCTGCCCTTGAGAATTCCAACAATCACAAGATAACACCAGATAATCTTGAGGTTGCAGTCTTAGACAGAAGAGTAGAAGGAAGAAGATTCAAAAAGATAACCCATGAAGAAATAAAGGAAATAATAGAGGAGTCAGGAGTTGAGAGTTAGGAGTTAGGAGTTGAAAAGATAAATAAATTAAGGGTGCAGTTGTCAGGGTGCAGGGTGCAGAAAAAAACCAGAGCAATATCAGCAATGCTGGTTGGACTAATTAAATCAAAAGGAAATAATAGTTGAAATCGTGCAGAAAAAATCTTTAAACCTGCACCCTGCACCCTGACAAC
>JBHHUU010000043.1:0-15254 GCA_046753905.1 Nitrospirota bacterium
AGGTTAAAACCTCAGCATTATCATATGCTTATCGATAAACATAGGGGAGGCACATGAAGTTTTATATAATTTCTGATGATGAAATGGTTAGAGATGCATTTAAGCGGGCTATTAAAACCCTCACAGATATTAGCCCAGAAGGTGCCTCTTGCCAAAATGTTATTCACTTACATTTGGCAAAATTAAAACCAGTAGCAATAAACCAGTGTCTTTTAGAGAACTTCGGGAAAAAATAGAATCTACTTCCTTCCCATCTGGTGCTGAAGAAATTCAAGAACTTTTGTTCTATAACAAACTTACTTAGTAACGATGAAGCATATAAATGCAAACAGATTATAGGAAAACTTTTTTCCAAAGAAGACAATAGTCAGAATCATACTACATCTTCCGCCATTCGTTTGCTTTTAGGCGCCTTTCTCTAATGTTGTCTTTGCCACTAATGGTGATGCTGGACTTAAGGCTGTAAAGGAAGACAAAAATATAAAAAAACTTGTACTTTTAGATATTGCTTTTGACGGCGAAGGACAAACCATGCAAGGTCCTGAGATTGCTGACAAATTGAATATTATTGATCCACAGGTCAAAGTTATTGTTTTAACCAGATGGAGAACATGGGGGATACTGGATACTCACTGTGATGAACAATCATCAGCAAAATTGGTCATAGGGAAAGTCGAGATCGACACAGAGGAAATCCCTACTTACAAAAGAGATCCGAAGCAGAAGTTTGTACCGTTTGAGGAGTTTGAAAGGCTTAAGAAAGAGGTCTTAGAGCTTAAAAAGGCAATTCAGGAACTTAAAAATATTGTAAGAAAAAGGAATCCATTATGATATTAAGAATCGGTGAAAAGGAATTATCCATTTTTACCCCGGCAAAGATAAATCTCTTTTTAAAGGTAGTCGGAAAGAGAGATGATGGTTATCATAACATTCTGTCTATATTTCAGATGATCAGCCTTTATGATCAGATTATTTTGGAAGAATCAGCTAAAGGGATCGAACTAATATCTGATAATAAAGATATCCCGGTGGATGAGAAAAATCTTGCATTTATTGCTGCGGACAAGATAATTCAAAGAATGAGGAATAAAAGGGGAGTTGCGATCAAAATAATAAAAAGGATACCTGTGGCGGCTGGATTAGGAGGAGGAAGCAGTGATGCTGCTGCTGTTATGGTTGGACTTAACAGGATGTGGAAGTTAGGATATACGAAAGAAGAATTAATGATAATGGGAAGGGAAATAGGAGCAGATATCCCATTCTTTTTCAATGGTCCTTCTGCTATGGCAATGGGAAGGGGAGACGAACTTTATCCCATAGAAGGGGATAGAGAGTGGATAATTCTTGTAAATCCTGATATAAGGGTATCTACAAAGTGGGTATATGAGAATCTGATTCCATTTTTTACCCCCTCTAAAAAGAGGATTACAAAAGGAGGGGGATTTTCAGAAGATAGGGAGGAAAAAGAGATATTTGATAATGCTATTATAGAAAAAATAAGGTTGACAAAAGATAAGAATCGTAATAATATTAATGATTTTAAAATCTTTTTCAACAAAGATGATTCAATTATTAATGATCTGGAGAGGGTAACAGTTTGTAAGTATCCAATAATAAAAAAGATAAAGGAGGAATTAAATGCACTTGGTTCTAAATGGTCAGTAATGACAGGCAGTGGTCCGGCAGTGTTCGGTATTTTTAAGTCACAATCAGAGGCTTTAATAACAAAGGATGTTCTGATGAAAAGGTTTAATTGGAAGGTTTGGACAGCAAAAACCTTAAACATATCTCCATATCAGGAGGAGCAAGAAGCCTGTATCAGGCAAGAAAGGCGGTGAAGAATATGGATATTACAGAAGTTAAAGTCTATCCAGTAAATGAGGAAAAGTTAAAGGCCTATGTAACAATTACATTTGATAATTCTTTTTTAGTAAGAGACTTGAAGGTTATTCAGGGAAGAGAAGGGTTATTTGTGGCAATGCCGAGTAAAAGAAGAAAGGATGGAACATTTAAAGATACTGCGCATCCTCTGAATAAACAGATGAGAGAGATGATAGAAGAAAAGGTTATAAGAGAGTATAGGGAAGTATCAGTTTAACAGGTTAACAGGCTAAGAGATAGGGGGAAATGTTATTGCTGTAACTAATTAATTTTATGCTGAATAGTTACAAGAGAAGTAATATTAGATTTTTACTCTTAGCCTCTTAGTCTGTTTTTAGGGGATGGGGCGTCGACAAGCGGTAAGTCACGAGATTTTGGATCTCGCATTCCCAGGTTCGAATCCTGGCGCCCCAGCCATGTAGGGGTTGAGTAGTTGAGTGGTTAAATGGTTGAGTGAAAGATAATTTAAACTGTTTAGAGAGGATATTATGGTTAAAAGAGGGTTAAAGATATTTTCAGGAAACTCCAACATTCAGCTCGCAAAAGAAGTATGCAGGAGTTTAGTGCTTTCATTAGGAAAGGTTACAGTCTCTACATTTAGTGATGGTGAGATCAGGGTTAAGATAGAGGAAAATATCAGGGGTATGGATGTATTTGTCATACAATCAGGCTCTGATCCAGTCAGCAAACATATAATGGAACTTCTTATAATGATTGATGCCTTAAAAAGGGCATCAGCATATAGGATTACGGCTGTAATCCCATATTATCCTTATGCCAGACAGGATAGAAAAGATCAACCTCGTGTGCCTATTACAGCAAAACTTATTGCTGATCTTTTGACATCTGCCGGGACAAACAGAATACTTACAATGGACCTGCATGCAGGTCAGATTCAGGGTTTTTTCAATATACCTGTTGACCATCTCTATGCAACTCCGATCCTTCTTGACTATTTCAAGAAAAAGGAGTTTTCTGAGCTGGTTGTTGTCTCTCCTGATGCAGGCGGTGTGGAGAGGGCAAGGGCATTTGCAAAAAGGTTAAATGTAGATCTGGCAATAATAGATAAAAGGAGAGATGCACCCAATACTGTTAAATTGATGAATATCATTGGTGAAGTAAAGGGAAGAGATGTCCTGATCCTTGATGATATGATAGATACAGCAGGGACATTGACTCAGGGGGCTGATGCAATAAAAGAAAAAGGTGCTTTACGGATAATGGCAGGATGCACACATGCGGTTTTATCTGGTTCTGCATTACAGAGACTGAATGACTCTGCTTTGGATGAGGTAGTGGTAACCAACAGTATTTTCCTTGCTGATAAGCAAGATAAATGTAAAAAGATAACATCTCTCTCTGTTGCACCATTATTGGGTGAGGCTATTAGAAGGATACATAATGAAGAATCAGTAAATTCCCTCTTTGTATAGGCTGACAATAAGGAATACAAACTTGCCTGTCTTTGCTTACAACAGATGTTCCCCCTCTGCAATTTTCTTACATCTCTTTCCATAGCTTACATCTCTTTCCATAGCTGAGGTTAAGATGATAGAAGTAAAAAATTTGAGCAGGTATTTTGGAGATATAGCTGCTATTAACAATATTTCTTTCCATGTAAATAAGGGGGAAATAATAGGTTTTTTAGGTCCTAATGGTGCGGGAAAAACTACAACTATGAGAATCCTTTCATGTTTTATTCCGATGAGTTCAGGCACAGTCAATCTGGCAGGATATGACATATTTGAAGACTCAATGGAGGTCAAAAAGAGGATAGGATATCTACCTGAAAGGCTTCCATTATACAAGGAGATGACTGTAACAGAATATCTGGAGTTTGTTCTAAAGATAAAGGGGAAAAGGGGCAGAATGATAAGTCATTTGTTAGATAATGCAATAGAGAGATGTTCTCTCCAGAGTGTTAGAGGCCGCTTAATAGGTAATCTGTCAGGGGGGTATAGACAGAGGTTAGGGTTGGCTCAGGCTATTATTCATAATCCTGAGGTCTTAATATTTGATGAACCTACAATAGGTCTGGATCCAAAACAGATAATTGAGATCAGGGAGTTAATCAAAGAATTGTCTGGAGAACATACTGTTATCCTGAGCACACATATCCTTCCAGAGGTAACAGCCACATGCCAGAGGATTATAATTATCAATGAGGGAAGAATAGTGGCAGAAGACTCTCAAGAGAGGCTCTCTTCTCAGTTGAGAGAATCAGAAAAGATCGGTATCAGGATTAAATATCCGCCAGATGATATAATAGAAAGGCTATCCTCTATTAATGGAGTAATAAATATATTTACAGGGGATAATGGAGAGAAAAATTTTCTAATAGTAGAATCGCTGCTGGGCAGGGATATCAGCGAAGAACTTGCACGATATGTTGTAATGAACAATTGGGGGCTTATGGAGATGAAGAGTATCTCTATGAGCCTTGAAGATGTCTTTTTACGACTTACAACATCTGAAAATCACCCTCCCCCTAACCCTCTCCCACAAGGGGAGATGGAATAATACACTCCCCCCTCTTGATGAGAAGGGAAAATACATATCCCCTCCCTTCCCTTGATGGGAGGGGATAAAGGGGAGGGTGAACTATAGGCTTATACGGGCTTCTTCGGAAATGAAAGAGGAATAAAGTGAGAAATATCATCACTATTATAAATAAGGAACTAAGGATATATTTTATTTCGCCTATGGCCTATATTGTAACAGCAATGTTTTTGCTGATAATGGGTTTTCTTTTTTTTAATATTGTCTCTTTTTTCAGTGCCCAGAGCCTGCAATTCAGGGGATTCAGGCAAACTCTTCCTTATGTAAATATTCATGAAGCAATATTCATGCCTACATTTCATAACATAAGTATAGTCTTATTATTAATAATCCCTCTTATTACTATGAGGCTGTTTGCAGAAGAGAAGAAGTTAATGACTACTGAGCTCCTTTTTACCTCACCATTATCTGTTACTGAAATTATTATTGGCAAATATCTCTCAGCATTAATAGTATTTATCCTTATGCTTGTTCTTACCTTACCAATGCCTGTTTTTATGGAGATATATAGCAGCGTAGAGTGGAGACTTCTCATCTCAAGCTATACAGGTATATTTTTTTTGGGCGCTATATTTCTCTCTGTAGGGCTGTTTGGTTCATCCCTCACAGAAAACCAGATAATAGCTGCAGTCATAAGTTTTGGGATATTGTTAATCTTATGGCTTCTTGGGTTTGCATCTGCCTTTACCTCATCATACCCTCTATTAAATGATATTCTCTCTTATCTGTCTATTAAAGAACACCTGAATAACTTCTTAAAAGGGCTATTGGATACATCTGATATGTTCTATTTTCTGAGTGTTATTGTATTCTGGCTCTTTTCCTGTCACAGAGTAATAGACTCTCACAAGTGGAGATAAACCATGAAGAGTCTTTCTATAAGTCGTTCAGCAAAGTTTGGTACAAATAGTCTCGTTATGGTAATAATCCTGGCAGGAATTTTAGGTATATTAAACCTTATTTTCTATAAACATAACAAGAGGTTTGATTTTACAGAGATAGGGAGCTTTTCACTTTCTCCCCAGACATTAAATATATTAAAGGGATTAAACAAAGAGATTAAGATTACAGCATTCTATCCTGAGATCAGTCGGAATAAACCAAGGGCAAGAGATATACTGGATACTTACAGATATTATAGTAAGAATATCAGATATGAATTTATAGACCTTGATAAAGATCCTGTAGCTGCAAGGAGATACGGCATTAACAGATATGGGATAATAGTAGTAGAAAGTGATATCAGCAAGACAAAGATAAAATATCTAAATGAGGAAGAACTTACAAATGCTATTATCAGGGTAAGCAGGGAAGATAAAAAGACCATATATTTTATTGAAGGACATGGAGAGCACTCTATTAGTGATAGAGAGAGTAGAAGAGGTTTTTCACAGGTAAAGGAGTCTCTTGAAAAAGAGGGATATGAGGTAAGAAAAGTATTTCTGGTTCAGGAGGATGTAATTCCTGATGATGTACAAGCAGCAGTTATTGCCGGACCTCAAAGACCATTTATATCTCATGAACTGGAAGTAGTAGACTCATTTTTAAATAGAGGAGGAAAATTGCTTATACTCCTTGACCCTGATTTTGATGGAGGATTACAGGATTTATTAAAAAAATGGGGAATAGAGCTATATGATGATATTATAATTGATCCCTTATCAAGACTCTTTGGAGGCAAATATAATATTCCTGTAGTAAAGGCATATTATCAACATGAAATCATTAAGGATTTTAATCTTCCGACGCTATTTCCTCTCAGCAGGTCTGTATCATTCAATAAAGAAATGGAAGAGACTATCCTGTTCCAACCTATTATCCATGCTGGTCCCACAAGTTGGGCAGATATGACCCCGCAATCTGAAGCTCTGAAATTTGATCCTGAAAAAGATAAAAAAACGCCTGTAATCGCAGCCTCCCTATCATATAAGAATAAAAAAGACCTGTCTAAACAGGGTACGCTTGTCATATTTGGTGATTCTGACTTTGCCTCAAATCTGTACCTTAATTCACTGGGAAACAGAGACCTCTTTTTAAATACAATAAGCTGGCTTACAGAGGATAAAGACCTCTTGTCAATAGGACAGCGAGAGATAAAGACAACAAAACTACTCTTGACAAGGACTCAGGGAAATATAATCTTTAATATACTAGTGATCATATTACCAGCATCAGTCTTTTTTATTGGAATAATTGTATGGATAAAGAGGAAAAGGCTTTAATAAATCGCAGCTATTCAGTATATATAAGTTAATTCCCCTCTTGAGGGGAAAAAATAAAATCATGCTGAATAGTTACCAATAGCCACAGTAATTACCCAATAAGTTGGGGAAAATCCCCCCTAACCCTCCTCTAGCAAAGGGGGATATAGGGGGATTTGTTCTTCGGATTGATATTTACCTTTCCACAAGATATTGGGTAATTGCTAGCCACAGATAGAGATGCAGTGACTCTTAATTCCTTGTTCGATATTCGATTTCATTTTGATTCCAGATTGGGTCTGTCACTGAACCATATCTATCCCCTGATACTGCACCTTGCATCTATAGCAATAGCACCTTCTCCCTCTCCTCTGACAATCAGAGGATTTATGTCAAATTCAATGATATCAGGGAAGTCTACTGCAAGCTGTGATATTCTGCATATAGCATCTGCTATCCCTTTTATATCTGATGGACTCTCTCCCCTGACTCCTTTGAGGAGTGGATATAGTCGGATGCCTTTAATCATATCATCTGCCTCTTCGCAAGTTACAGGTGCAACCCTGAATGTTACATCTTTTAATACCTCTACATATATGCCCCCTGCACCAAACATTAATACTGGACCAAATTGCGGATCATAGTTTATTCCAAGTATAACCTCTTTACCCCCTCTTACCATCTCCTGAATAAGGACTCCCCATATAAGAGCTTCCGGCATATATCGCCTCGCATTATTTGTTATCTCTATAAATGCCCTCTTAACCTCATTTTTATCAGTTATTCCTACCTTTATACCGCCTACATCTGTCTTATGCAGTATATCAGGTGAGGCGATCTTCATTACAACAGGATAGCCTATCTTTTCAGCAGCAAGGACTGCCTCACCTGATGTCGCTGCCAATATATTTATGGGTAACTTAAATCCATACGCCTCTAAAATATTTCGTGTCCCGATCTCAGAGAGAAGCAGTTGATTTTTTGCCCTTGCATACGAAATGACCTCTTTTACCTTTCCTATATCTATATTATTGAAGGAAGTAATGCTTCCTTCGGGGCTCTCCTGCCATGCACTGTACTCTGCCATCTTCTTGAATGATGCAATCGCTTTTTCAGGATAGTCATAGTTTGGAATATTATTCCTTTGCAGAACCTCAACCCCTCTCTTTATGCTTATTCCTCCCATGAAAGATGTAAAGACTGGTATAGATATATCTGTATACGAACTTATAATCTCCGCCGACTCCTCTATATCTGTCATTGCCTGAGGGGTCAGAACAACCAATATCCCGTCTATTACAGGATCATTCACTATCCCTTCCATTGCTGTCTTATATCTGTCGGCTTTGGCATCTCCAAGTATATCTATGGGATTATATATACTGGCTGTGGAGGGGAGCTTATTTCTCAATTCTTCCACTGTCTTATGAGAGATAGAGGGTATCTCTAATCCTGCTCTCTCGCAGGCATCAGCAGCAATGATCCCAGGACCGCCGGCATTGGTAATAATGGCAATCTTTGAGCCTCTTATAATAGGCTGGGATGCAAATGCCAATGCATAGTTAAATATCTCCTCTACTGTATCTGCCTTTAATATCCCTGACTGTCTAAATGCGGCATGGTATACAACATCTGAACCTGCAAGTGTGCCTGTATGAGAAGATGCCGCCCTTGCACCAGCCTTTGTTCCGCCTGCCTTTATCAGGATTATGGGCTTATTCTTTGTCGCCTCTCTGGCAATATGGATAAAACGTTGTCCATTCTCAATCCCTTCAATATAACCAAGTATTACATTTGTCTCCTCATCTTTTGAGAGAAACTCTATAAACTCTATCTCTGTAAGGTCAGCCTTATTACCAAGGCTGATAAATTTTGAGAAACCAATATTCTTTTCAATAGCCCAATCAAGTATTGTTGTACATAGTGCGCCAGATTGAGAAAAGAAGGCTATCTTTCCGCATGGAGGCATATCTGCTGCAAATGTGGCATTTAGTCCTATAGCGGTATTGATTATACCGAGACAATTCGGACCTACGACACGTATCCCCAACTCCTTTATATTGTCTATAAGCTCTCTCTCCAGGACAGCGCCATCCTTTCCTATTTCCTTAAATCCTGATGATATCACTATAGCCACCTGTATTCCTTTTGGCACGCACTCCTTAATAGCTGATAAAACACCTTTTGCAGGTATGGCAATTATGGCAAGATCTATCCTGTCAGGTATATTCCCTGGAGATGGATAAGCCTTTTTAGATAATATCTCAGGACTTTTCGGATTTATAGGGTAAATCTTTCCTTTATACCCATATTTTATCAGGTTATAAAGTATCCTGTGTCCAACCTTATTTTTATCACTTGACGCACCAATAATAGCTATTGATTCAGGGTTAAATAATTTATCCAACATAATATTCTCCTATAATAAATGTGATATATAATTATACTACTATTTTAATTATAAATTGTAAATATGGCAGAGGATAGGCATACCTGTTTTCTAAGGAAGGGTAACTATTCAGTTAATTACAGGGTGAGGGGTTCCAAAGACTTTATAATAGGGAAGTCCCCCTTTAGCAAAGGGGGATTTAGGGGGATTTGTTCTTTAGGTTGATAATTTTCACCTCAACTTATTGGGTAATTACCGATAATCAAACAAAACAACTCCGAATATTTCAAAATACTCCTGAAACATCCCATAATCAGGTTATACGTATTTCCAATTTATGTTTTTGGGTCTTGACTAATTATTGGTGATTTTGTAAGATTAGCAAAGATTCTGGGAAAGGGGAAATTTTTGGACAGGATAATGAAACAATCATGCCAAACAATCGGCACAAACAAGAATGAAGATATGGGTTTTTCACTTGACCACTTGAATCCTCGAATCCTTGAACCCTATTTTCGGACTAAAAGATATATTGTGTATGTGTCAATAGTCTTCATCTCTGCTCTTTTTTTATTTACACTCTCCTGTTCTAAAAAAAAAAGCAGCGCAGGCGGCAGCGAAAGCACTAAGGCTTTGAGAGAAAACATAAATGCAAGCTTTGAGAATAAAAAGGCTGCTGCTCATAAAGGTTTTTCTCATCCGCTATGGGCTACTTACCAATTAAATACAAGTGTGTTGGCTATGGCGTTTGAGAAAGGATATCTCTGGGTAGGAACAGAGATGGGACTGATAAAATACGATCTTATAAAAGATACGATTGTTGAGAGATATGATGCCAAATCGCTTGTGTCAGGTGCTATTACATCTATCAAGATAGATTCTAAGGGGAATAAATGGGTAGGCACACATGGAGGAGGACTGGCAAAGATTAGAGATGGTAAAATAGAGATGTTTACTGTTCCTGACCTTGCTGATCCTTTTGTCTATGATATAGTCTTTGATAAAGATGGACTTATGTGGGTGGCGAATTGGAAGGGTGTCAGTATATATGATGGAAAGACATGGAAGAGCTATAGAAAAAAGGATGGACTTATTGATGATTGGGTATATGCAATAGCAATAGATAAAGATAATGTGTTCTGGTTTGGAACAGAAGGTGGTGTCACAAGGTTTGATGGAAAGGAATGGAAGAGTTATACTCACGAAGATGGACTTGGAGCAGATAAAGAAGAGATTGAAAACTATGAAAAGATAGATAATCCAAGCCGTCATCACAGTACGTATGAAGGAAAAGAGGCTGAGGGGTATAATCCAAATTATATACTGGCTGCTGCTGTAGATAAAGATAATAATAAGTGGTTTGGGACATGGGGAGGAGGTCTTAGCAGGTTTGATGGAAAGAGGTGGAAAACATTTACCACCAAAGATGGTCTCCCTGGAAATTTTATCTCTGATATAAAGATAGAAGAGAATGGGCACTTCTGGATAGGTACGGACGGAGGAGTAGGATTCTTTGATGGTAAAGAGTGGAAAACTTTATCCAGTAAAGACGGAATGGTAGGTGATTCTGTATTTACAATTACAATAGATGATGATGGATATAAATGGTTTGGGACAATGGAAGGCATAAGCAAGCTGAAGGGATTTGGAAACATGTAAGTGGAAAAAATTTATCCTTTATGAGAAAAAAAATACCCATATTATGATAATTAATTCCATTCTTTCTGAATGTTATTATATTAGCCGTAGAGAAAATTTTTCTATTCATTTTTCTAACTCCATGAAAAATAAAAGATAATTTATTTTTTCTTTAAAGGAAAAATAAATGGCATTAGTTTTGCAAATATAATATATATGTTTTGCAAATATAATATATATAAAGTTTGTTTATTTGTAACTATCAGCTAATACAGAGCAAGGGGGTTCCAAAGACTTTATAATGCGTATGATTATAATAAGTTTATTAAGATACAACAGCATCATTTTAGATTAGGTCTCTATGAGTAGTGAGACCTAATCGCTAATGTGACGCTATAAACTCTTTTTCATCCCTCTCTCTATATTAGCTGAATAGTTACGTTTATTTAAAGAAAAAAGAGAAATTTCTCTTTTTTCTTGACATTTTATTCAGTTATATTTATTATTTAGGCTATATAATTTATGCATAATAAAAAGCATAATAAAAATTAAAAGAACCAAGAACAATGAATACTATATTTAAAAAAGAGAAAATGTTTTTGGCAATAACTATAATTGTAGGGGGAGTATTATTAATAATATCTGTAAATGCGAGGAGTGGAAGTATTGTTAACTCAAGACATGATCTAAGCCATTTAAATGAAAGGGGCTATGGTACTGAGACAGGACCTATGCAGGGTGCAACTTTTAATGATTATAGAGAGACCTGTATATATTGTCATACTCCTCATAACAGTGATCCTATTGCCCCTCTGTGGAATAGAAATCTTCCTGAACGAACAGAATATAAGATGTATTCCTCCCCGAATTTTAATTCTAAAGCGCCATCATCTCCAGACGGCATTTCACTTGCATGTCTCTCATGCCATGATGGCACGGTTGCAGTGGATTCAGTAAGAAATAAACCAAAATTCCATGACTGGCTTGACTCTGGTGTCCATTACAGGATGAGTCCAAAGGGCGACGTAGGAAGTGATACCTGTGGAAAATGCCATAATAGAACTGGAGGTGCCTATGGAGGACTTGGAGCTCCAAGCATAGGAGGCGCTCACGATGCAACCATTAGATATCTTACAAAGGACCTCAGAGATGACCACCCTATATCAATACAATTCCCAAGCTTTGATTTAGACCCTGGATTTAATCAGCCTTCATTGACAAAAAAGGATGGGGGAAGGGCATTCCCTAATGGGGTTCAGACATTTGAGGGAGACAAAGTTCAGTGTGCATCATGCCATGATATCCATAATCCAGATGAGCAAAATATTGAAGGGAGAGATCCCTTTTTGAGAGTATCTAACAGGGATAGCGCTTTATGTCTAACATGTCATCAGAAATGAAATGGAAATAATAGGGTTCAAGGATTCGAAGATTCAAGGGGTCAAGTGATTGGAATGAGGGAAAACAGAATAGAGAATTCTTCCTATCAAGGCAAGACAAAGTCCCCTCTCCCCTGAGGGGGAGAGGGGTTTTTTTAACATTTGTTATCAATATCAGCTCTGCATTTTACGGCAGGCTGGACTATTACTATCAGGAGGTATGGATTTATTGAAAACATATAGTAATCATAAAAAGGTTTTTCCCACCTTGTCTACTGTCTACTTTTTCCCCTGTCTGCTCTCTGTTCTCTACTGTCTGCTATTATTATCATCCTGTGCCCGTGCTCCAGTAAAGGATACAGAGATAGTATGGCCTCTGCCTCCAGAGGCACCAAGGATAAAATACATAAAAAGCATATCCACAGCAAGAGATATAGAAAAGGTATCATGGGTTAAAAAGATATTTGAGGGGCTGATCGGGAAGGATACTACAGCCGGACTGGTAAAGCCGTATGGGGTTCATGTTGATAAAGATGGCAGGATATTTGTGGCAGATAGCGGGTGGAGGAAGGTATTGATCTTTGATGTGAAGAAGAATGATTTTTCAATCCTTGGGATAGATGGAAAAGGTGAGTTGAGCAAACCACAGGGGGTAACAACAGACTCTTCGGGAAAGATATATGTTACTGATACTGCCCAGAGAAGAGCAGTTGTATATGATAGGGAAGGAAAGTTTCTGTTTGCAATGGGAGGTGCCGGCAGGTTTGGGAGACCAGTGGGTATAGCAGTTAATGACAGAGATGGCAGGATATACATAGTTGACACAAAAAAACATAATGTATCTGTATTTGACATAAAGGGTGTATTTCTCTTTGAGTTTGGCAAGAGAGGCATAAACGATGGAGAGTTCAATTTCCCGACCAATATATTTGCAGATAAAGAGGGAAAGATATATGTGATGGATACATTCAACTTCCGTGTTCAGGTATTTGATCAGGATGGAAACTTTCTCCTGAAATTCGGTGGTGTCGGCAGGGGATTTGGTCAATTCTCAAAACCCAAGGGAATTGCTGTAAATAGTGAAGGTCATATATATGTTACTGATGCAGCATTCAGCAATGTCCAGATATTTGATCAGAAAGGAAGGCTTCTGTTATTCTTTGGAGGATTTGGGACAGGTGCTGGTCAGCTCTATCTCCCTGCGGGGTTATATATAGATCAGAATGACAGGATATATGTGGCAGATCAATATAATAGAAGAATCAATATATATGAGTATCTAAAAGAACGAAAGGAGGGATTAAAGAAAGGAGGATCGTAAGGCTTGATAAATTGATTTCTTGAATTATTAAAATAAAACAAAGGAGGTGAATTATGAAAAAGAAAAAGTGGAAAGTTACAATTAGTAGATTGGGGTTGGTAAGACTGCTGATAGCAGGACTCTTATTGTTGCCCCTTTTAACCATAACCACTCATAAGGCAACAGGAGAAATTGTGACATCATGTGTGAGCGCTACTAATTGTCCTCCTGAGGATGTGAGGAATAGCAAACATAACTTTGCTGCAAACCCTGATATCCAGATGACAGGGACAAATGAGATATGTATTTTCTGTCATACACCACACGGAGGAAACACATCAAGTATAGGAGGCGGACCTCCTGGCACAGCACCATTATGGAACCGTCTGCTGCCCTCTAATACTACTGGTACGGGAGGACATTATCAGATATACAGCTCTCCAAACTTTGATGGAGCAGGAACAGATCCGGGTCGTCCAAAGGGGGTGTCTCTGGCATGCCTGTCATGTCATGATGGATCAATTGCTCTTGATTCATTGATCAATGCCCAGCGTTCTGGAGGATTCAGAAAAGGGAATAAAGGTATATCAGGTACAGGCGGAGCAGCGGCTCTGCCGGGAGACAGAGTTGGTTTTACATTTGCTGGACTTGCAATGGTTGATAGTAATGTGGCTGGTACATTAGATGATAACCTTAGAACAGACTCAGGAAAAACCGGTATGGGAACTATAACCGGTGGTGCAGCGCCATTTCCTAACCTTACTACAGATCTGCGTGATGATCACCCTATAGGTATGGAGATACCTGCTACAGATCCGCAGTTCAGCGCCTTAACAAGTGGTGGTGGTTCTGAAAAAGTTGGTGGTGGAACTAAGACTAGCAGTATATGGAGGTTATTTGGCAGACAGGCTGATGGAACTCCTCAGACCAAGATGGATGATATCAGAGATCAGATAAGGGCATATCCTTCGGATACTGATTGGGGTAAGATGTATATAGAGTGCGCATCATGCCACAATCCTCATACGCCAAGACCAATGTTTTTGAGACGACCTAAATTACCTGGCACAGATATCCCTGCAGATCCTACTAATCCAAATGAACAGAGTGCTATCTGCCTTACCTGTCATCAGAAATGAGTTATGGAGTTGATAAGTAAAGGAGCTTGGGAGTTATGGAGTTGGAGAGTTTAAAACAAAGAGAGAAAGGGGGGATTTTAACTCCTTCACTCTCTAACTTAACAAACTATAAAAAAGGGGGATGGCTAAAAAAGCCTCCCCTTTTTTTGTTGATGGGAGAGGGTGAAGCATTAATCCATAAGTTACATCTCATAAGGGGAGAGGGAATTGTGGAAATTAACAATTTTTGTAACTATTCAGCTAATACAGGGTGAGGGGTTCCAAAGACTTTATAATGCGTGATTATAATAAGTTTATTCAAATAAAACAGCTAAAACAGCATCATTTTAGATCAGGTCTCTATGAGTAGTGAGAGCTAAACACTAAGGTGACGCTATAAACTCTTTTCCACCTCTCACTCTGTATTAGCTGAATAGTTACAAATCTTTTATCTCTGTTTTGGGGGGTTGTCTGACTTGACAATAACATTGTTGCTATGATAGTTTGTTACAGGGAGGTTTCTCATGAGTCACGCTATAGCCTTTGATACTTATGCGTATGCCAAGAAACTAAAGATCGCCGGGTTTACTGAAGAACAGGCAGAGGTCCAGACTGAGGCCATTGCTGAACTGGTGGATGAACGGCTATCTACCAAATATGACCTTAAAGAGCTTGAGAATACGCTTAAGCGTGATATGAAAGAGCTTGAGACTTCACTGAAACGTGACATGAAAGAGCTTGAGACTTCACTGAAACGTGACATGAAAGAGCTTGAGACTTCACTGAAAC
>JBHHUU010000044.1:0-14931 GCA_046753905.1 Nitrospirota bacterium
TCGCCTGGGCAGTGGATTCTAAGGTTTTATTCTGCTCGCGCAGGAGTTCGATTTTATCGTCTAAAGAAGATAACACCGCCGCAATCGCGCGTTGTTCTTGTATAGAAGGTAAGAGTATTTCTATTTGATCAAAAGTATTTCTTGTTATCGTATCAAAAACAGCTCCATGAACGTTTTTTTTGAGCTGATTATTGTTTTGTTTGATTAAATAAAAAAGGAAATCTTTTGTTGAATTTGTATTTTCCTTTATCCCATAACACGATTGATTAAAAGCCATTGGTCGCTTGAGTTGAGCAAAAACTCCAACAGTTCCTCTATCTGATATAACTATGTCTCCTGCATCTAGTAATTTTGTAGAACTATTTTCTAAACCTTTTTTTGTAATATGTTTCTCGGTTTGATTTACCCATCGGTTCTCATTATTAAAATCTGTAACTGATAACCATGGGATATCTCCATTCCAATATTCAGGAACACTTGTCTTGGGGGTACCTCCGCTAATAATCTTCGCCACCTCCCCCAACGTCGTCTTTTTCCATCCCTTCAAATAAAATATCTTCCCATGCTTATCAATCTGTTCTTTGAGTTTGGGTTCATTGATGGATGCATAATCCAAGATATCAAAAAAATAAGGGAGGGTGGTATCTTCCAGCTCGCTCTTAATTGAGACGATTGTCGAGCGAGGCACCTTTCCCTTTAAGGCTATATCCACGTCAGAGCCCGCTTCAAAGGTATTCATGGCCCTGGAACCAAAAATCATGGCTGTTTCAACCTCCTGATAGCTGCTCAATACATCACGGATGGTCTTTTCCTGTTTATCTGTTAAACCAAAAGACATACTATTCCTCAAAATCCTTTTTTAAGTCCAGATATAAATCCCTAATCAAAAAATAATACCGTTCCCGAATATCTTTCATAACCTCTTTGGCAAGCTCTTCATTGTATGTATGTGAAGTCAAATTCCTGTCTTTTAATGCTTCAAGCCAAAGTTCAGCATCTCTAATATATCCGATTTGGAAGGCCTGCCTGATCGTATCATTGGGAGATTTCACATTGATAAATCCCTGATCTTTTAAATAACCTTTTAAGGTTTTCCAGGCTAATTCAATAGTAAATTCATAGGTTTGTATGCATCCACTCTCAAGAAGCTCATCGGAAACATCTTTTGTGCGTTCAAGCGCTTTGGTCAACTTAAGAAACGCCTTCTCAAAATTTCGGAATTTTTTCCCCCACCTGATCTCGTTATTTTCCATACCTTATCCCTCCTTATATGTCTATGTCAAAACCGACGCTCTTCAGGCTTTGTTTGATCTTTTTATCTAACACCTTTTCCTCTTCCATTTGCTTTTTTAATGCCTGTGTTAAGTCTCTCATTTTTTCACTAAACAGTATCCCGTCGTCAATCTCATCTGGAATGCCCACATAACGGCCGGGGGTAAGAACAAATTTATGTTTGGCAATTTCTTTTAGCGTAGCGGACTTGCAAAAACCTTTGATATCTTGATATTTCCCTTTAGGCGCGCGCCACTGGTGATATGTCCCGGTGATCTTGGCGATATCATCTTCACTAAACGCTCTGTGAGTGCGGTCTTCCATATAACCAACTTCTGTGGCATCAATAAAAAGTATTTCACCTGTGCGTTTACGGTCGCCATTACCCGCGCGCTTACGTGAAATAAACCAGATACAGGCCGGAATACCGGTGTTATAAAAAAGCTGTTTTGGCAAAGCGACAATGCAATCCACAAGATCATTCTCAACCAGGGACTTTCTGATCTCGCCTTCGTTGTTTGTCTGGCTGGAAAGTGAACCATTGGCAAGCACGCACGCCATTATACCTTTGGGCGAGAGGTGATAAATCATATGCTGGAGCCAGGCAAAGTTGGCGTTTGATGCCGGAGGGACTCCGTATTTCCAGCGTGAGTCATTCTTAAGAAGCTGTCCTGACCAGTCGCTGTCATTGAAAGGAGGATTGGCAAGGACAAAATCCGCTTTGAGGTCATTATGGGCATCGTTCAAGAAAGAACCTCCATTATTCCATTTGACCTGCGAGCCGTCTATGCCGCGAATAGCCAGGTTCATCCGGCACAGCCGATAAGTCGTCTGGTTGCTTTCCTGTCCATAAATAGAGATATCGTTGATCCTGCCTTGGTGTTCTTCAATAAACTTTTCACTCATAATAAACATACCGCCCGAACCGCATGCCGGGTCAAAGACCCTGCCTTTATAAGGCTCGATCATCTCAACCATCAGACGGACTATTGATTTTGGAGTATAAAATTGCCCGCCTTTTTTGCCTTCGGCATTAGCGAATTCACCCAGAAAATACTCATATACACGTCCGAGGATATCTTTGCTTTTGGCGGCTTCGGTTCCTAAGGCAATATTCCCGATTAAATCGATAAGACCCCCAAGCGCGGCTTTATCCAGATTAGCCCGGGCATATACTTTGGGCAGGATCCCTTTTAAGGTGGTGTTTTCGCGCTCAACCGCTTCCATAGCGTCATCAACATCTTTGCCGATAGAGGGAAGTTTCGCCCGGGAATGTAGATATGACCAGCGCGCTTTCTGCGGAACCCAGAAGACATTTTCTCTTCTGTATTTGTCCACATCCTCCGGATCAGCATACGCATAATCACCTTTACCGGCAAGCAGCTTTGAGTGCAGTTCTTCAAAGGAATCCGAGATATATTTGAGGAAGATAAGGCCTAAAACAATATGCTTATATTCAGCGGCGTCAATGTTCTTTCTTAGCTTATCCGCAGCTTTAAACAAATCTTTTTCGAAAGTGGAGTTGTTCTTTTTTCTCGCCTGTGCTTTAGCAGACAGGGCATTTGATTTAATCATAGTTTAACCTTTCTTTAGCGTATATTTTTTCGGCTCTCGACAAAGGACTGTAAATCTTCGGGTTTAATCATCCACTGACCAATCTTGGTATCGCGGATATGTTTTCCACTCTATTGGTTTGTTTTTACAAAGATTCTTTCTTCACCGAGAATCGCTGCTGTTTTTGGGCTTGACAAGAAACTGCTAATATCTTATTATAAAAGCCATAATTATTCAATTAATATTAATATCCTTATAAGAGAAATCATGGATTATTTGCCGATTCTCATATTTCTCATTATTGCAATAGCCTTTGGATCTGTAACAATTATAGTAGGATATCTTGTAAGACCCCGAAGGCCATATCAGGAAAAACTCAGCCCGTATGAGAGTGGTGTTCCTCCATTTTCTGATGCGAGGGCGCCTTTCCCAATCAGATATTATATAATATGTATGCTGTTTGTGCTGTTTGATATTGAGGCTGTCTTTCTCTATCCATGGGCGGTTGTCTTTGATAAGATTGGTCTTTATGGCTTGGTTGAGATGATATTATTTATCCTGATATTATTGGTAGGATATGTATATGCATGGAAGAAAGGGGCACTAGAATGGGATTAATTGAAAGAGAATTTGACGCAAATATTTTGACTACAACACTGGATTCAGTTGTAAACTGGGCAAGAAAGTCAGCTCTATGGCCCATGACATTTGGACTTGCATGCTGTGCTATTGAAATGATAGCATCAGTCTCTTCAAGGTATGATTTAGACCGATTTGGTGCAGGTGTATTCAGGGCATCTCCCCGTCAATCTGACCTTATGATTGTTGCAGGGACAGTAACAAGAAAGATGGCGCCTGTAATACAGAGGATATATGACCAGATGGCAGAACCGAGATATGTTCTTGCAATGGGATCATGTGCCATATCAGGCAATATATTCAATTCTTACAGTGTTGTGCAGGGAGTGGATAAGTTTATCCCTGTTGATATTTATGTGCCAGGCTGTCCGCCAAGACCAGAGGCGCTCTTTGACGGGATAATACAGCTTCAGAAAAAGATAATGGAGGAAAAGGTATTTGTAAGATAGGTAAGTTCAGCGTTCAGGAGAAATCTCTGATTACAGCCTGAGCATAGCCTATACAGGGGAGAGGAGAATATGGACAAACAGGATTCAAAAGGCACAGAAGTATCTGTTCAGCAGAGAGAGGGCGAAGAAGCAATGAATCCCATAGTTCAGAAGATCAAAGAAAGATTCTCTGATGCCTTTCTTGGTACGTATGAGTTTGCAGGTGATCTGACCATCTCTGTCAAAAAGGAAAAGGTATTTGATATATGCAGACTCCTGCATGATGATACTGAGATGGATTTTGATTATATAATAGATATATGCTCTGTGGACTACCCTGAAGAAGAGGAGAGATTTGAGGTGGTCTATCATTTCTATTCTATAAAAAATCGACAGAGAATCAGGATTAAGGCAAGGGTAAGAGAGGATGCCTGTACCATAGATTCTGTGTGTGATATCTGGAAAGGTGCAAACTTCATGGAGCGTGAGGTCTATGATATGATGGGGATAAGGTTTAATAATCATCCTGATCTGAGGAGGATATTAATGACAGATGACTTTGAAGGTTATCCATTAAGAAAGGACTTTCCTGTAAAGGGAAATGGATGGAGAGACAGGTTGGACAATCTGTCAGAGGGATATTAGGGATATGGGTCAGACAGAAAGCACTGTTTTAAAAGAAAAAGAGTTTCTTCTCAATATGGGTCCTCAGCACCCAAGTACTCATGGCGTTCTCCGCGTGGTTCTTAGCCTTGATGGAGAAAAGATTGTAAAGGCAACCCCATATTTAGGTTATCTCCACAGGGGTGTGGAAAAATTAGCAGAGGATAGATTATATCAACAGTTCATCCCTCTGACAGACAGGCTGGACTATATCTGTTCTATGACAAATAATTATGCCTATGTCCGCACAGTAGAAAAGCTTCTCCAGATTATTCTTCCTGAGCGTGCAGAATATATAAGGACTATAATCGCAGAGATGACACGGATAGTAGGCCACCTCTTCTGGCTTGGCACACAGGCATTGGATATAGGTGCTATGACAGTATTCTTTTACACATTCAGGGAGAGGGAGGTACTCGTAGACCTCTTTGAGATGCTATGCGGCGCCCGTCTTACTACAAGTTACTATAGGATTGGCGGAGTAGATGGAGATATCAATCAGGAATTTTGTGACAGGTTATATAAATTTCTTGAGGAGTTTCCCTCTCATATAGATGAATATAATACATTGCTGCAGAGCAATCGTATATGGCTGGGGAGGACAAAAAATATAGCATTGATCTCAGCAGAAGATGCAATAAATTTCGGTTTAAGCGGACCTGCATTAAGGGGTTCAGGGGTATATTATGACCTGAGAAAGATAGAACCGTATGCAGCCTATGATAAGGTTGAATGGGATGTCCCTTTAGGAAAGAATGGGGACACATACGACAGATATTTTATAAGGGTAGAAGAGATGACGCAAAGCGCCCGTATAGTAAAACAGTGCCTTGATAAGTTACCCAAAGGACCAATAATGGTAGATATGCCTGATGTAGTACTTCCACCTAAAGGCAATATCATGACAAATATGGAGAGCCTGATACATCACTTTAAGATGGTTACAGAGGGTATAACCATGCCCAGAGGTGAGGTCTACTGCGGCACGGAAGTGCCTAAGGGAGAGCTGGGCTTTTATATAGTGAGTGATGGAAGTGGAAAACCTTACAGGCTTAAGATAAGGGCACCATCCTATATTCATTTAGGGGCGTTTGACTATATGGCAAGAGGTTACATGATTGCTGATATTGTAACTATATTTGGCACATACGATGTAGTAATGGGAGAGTGTGACAGGTAGTATATGGTTAATCCTTTTTGATTATCAGAAAACTGGGCTTAAAAAATCTGAATAATATGGGAAGACATATCAGTGCTGTGAGACAGCTTACTATCATATAAGATGCGACAAAATACCCAAGTTTTATATTAGGGGGAAACTGAGAAAAGAAGAGTACCATAAATCCTATGGTTACTACGAGTGCATTAAATATAATCGCCTTTCCAGATGTCAACATTGTAGATATGGTCGCCTCATTATGGTCATTCAGTCTGTTAATCTCTGATTTATATCTAAATATATAATGAATAGTATAGTCTATCCCCACCCCTATTGCAATACCTGCTGCAAGGGCAGTTGAGACATCTAATGGTATTCTTGCCAGCCCTGCCAGACCAAATATTAATATAGTTGTTATTGTGATAGGAATTATATTAAATATGCCTGCAATAAATGAGCGGAAAAGCAATGATGTTATGAGAAATACCCCTATCTTTGAAAAGATTATTCCTGTTGTCTGGCTCTTGATTAATAACTCTGCCCAGATATAGGAATTATTTCCTGAACCTGCAAGGTTTACCTTTACATTGGTTCCCTGAAAATTCTCTTTAACAAATGAATTTACTTCATTAATAATAGCCTTTAATTCTTTTGTATGGTCTGTCTTGATAGCAAATTTTATATTTGCCTGCCTGTAATTATAGTCTACTATCTCATCTAATTGCTCTGGCCTGCCAGAGACAGCGTATAAGAAGAGATATTCACCGATCTCCTGTCTTGACGCAGGTATAACCTTGTATCTCTCATCCTCTCCATGCAGGGTCTTATTCATACCCTTTATATAATCAACAATTGACAGGGAATTTCCAACATAAGGCAGCTTTTCCACACGCTCCTGAAGTGCCTCCATCTTCTTTAACAGTTCAGGTGATTTGATTGCATCAGGGGCATCTCCCTCTATCACTACATTTAGGAATATTGTGCCTGCAAATTTCTCATTTAGCATATTGTTTGCTAATGTCACAGGGCTATCCTTTCCGAAATCATCCATCCAGCTTGAGTCTACATATAGTAAAAATGAACCAGATGTGGCAACCAAGACAATAATAACCATTGCCCATACGATCGGCTTTTTCTTATTATTTACAAACTTGGCGATATTGCATAATCCTCTCTCCATAAGATCCTTTTTATCCTTATTTCTGGCTCTTTCTATTAATGATCTGCTTACCTTTGGTTTTAATATGCTGAAAAATGCAGGCAGGAGAGTAACCGATATTATCCAGCAATAGATGACACCAATGGCAGTAAATACGCCAAACTCCCTGAATGGAGGCATCTCAGCAAAGAGGAGTGCAAGAAATCCTATAGATGTAGTTACTGATGTTACTATCATAGGTGCACTCAACTCTTTCATCACATCTAATGTTATCTCTTTTCTATCTTTTTCAGGAAACCTTACGATGTTGTCATAATAGTTATTTAAGAGGTGTATGCCGTCAGCAATCCCTACAGCCACAAGGATAACAGGCATCATAGTGGATATGGTATAGATAGGATACCCCAGTATTGCCATAGTCCCAATTGTCCAGATTATTCCGCCTACCATTACAAAGAGGGGAAGGAGCACACCGCTGACACTCCTGAACAGAATAAATAATATGATCATCATGACCAGAATGACGAGAGGAATCATTATCTTCATATCTTTATCGGCGTATTTACCAGATGACACCTCTATAACAGGTCTTCCTGCTATATAAAGTCTGTCTGCACTATCCACCTTCTTTACAGCAGACACATCTTTTTTGGGCAAATCACTCTTCTTTTTTTCATCCTGCCACTTTTTCCAGTCTCCCTCTGATTTAGTCTCTTTACTCTTGGTTACTTCTGCGTTTTTCTTTTTCCACTCGGACTGTGCCTCTTCTTTTTTGGGCCAGTCTTCTTTTTTCCCGTCCTGCCACTTTTTGTCCCAATTGCCTCCTTCTGCATTAGGCTCTTCAGCATACGCTAATGAACCGACTTTATGCCAGCTACTCTGAGATTCTCCTCTTTTGGGCAAATCACCCTTTTTCTCTCCCTGCCATTTATCGCTCCCTTTGCCTTTCTCTTTTTTTTGGGTCTCTTTATCAGGATTCCACCACTTGTTGCCACCCTTATTACCGCCATCTTCAGAACTCTTATCAGGATTCCACCACTTGTTATTATCCCCACTCCCGTTCCAGTTTTCCTGTCCCCAGTCTGGAAGTTCCTCCCATACTCCTGATACACCTTCTTCCTTTAAGAGGTTAATTATCTGGGAATATGCCCAGAACCTGTTTTCCTGTCCCTCCTTGAGTTTAGCCCTTATCATTGCAGCAGTGCCATCCTCAGAGACAATATTTCCTACAAAGATATCTCTATTGTTTCTTATATTCTCCTTTAGTTTCTCTATGCCTTCACGGGTATATGGGACTTCCTCCATCAGGTATTCCACTCCCATACTCCCTTCTTTTCCTCTGAATACGCTTGCTGTTGAAAGTGAGGCTACATCTATCTTTCTGTTAGCAATAATACCTGGCAGTGAGGCTACTTTTTCTGTTATCCTCTTTATCCTTTCCAGTGTATCAGGGTTATATATTCCCTCTTTCTCATTGACTACACCGATAATAATGGAATCTTTTACCCCAAAGACTTCATCTACCTTTTCGTCATAGATAATCGCAGGATGGCCCTTGGGCAGAAAGACCCGTGCGTCATATTCTCCCCTTATATTACGTAGTTTGAAATAGAAAAGTATGGTAAGGATGGAAATTATGATAATAAATGTCTTGGGATATTTTATTACTATATTATAATATGTCTGCACTTTATGAATAAAAAATAGTTTTAAGAATTAAGACATGTTCTATAAAGTAAATCGGCAATAATAAATCAAAATATATCCTTGAGATCTATCTTCAATCCCTGCAATAAAGGAGAAACAAGGGCATCTTCCTTCATGAAAAGACCAGATCTCTTATATTCCTGTCCCTCAATAATCAATACCTCTATTATCTCTTCATCAGGATAGACGATCCAGTATTCTTTTACCTCATGCCTCAAATATAGCTTTTTTTTGAGGTTTCTATCTATCTTACTGGTAGAAGGAGAGAGTATCTCAACTACAAGGTCTGGTGCCCCGTTAATATTCTTATCAGTTATTATATTCAGCCTGTCTCTGGATATAAAGAATATATCAGGCTGGACCACATCTTCTTCTGATAACACAATATCGCAAGGGGCATATAATAGCATTCCTAAATCATTTGTTTCTATATAATCACTGAGGTTAGATGCTATCCTTATTGAAACTATCTGATGATATGGGATAGGTGCTGGCACCATATATAGTTCTCCTTCTATTAACTGATACCTTTTTCCTGTATCAGGGATGCAAATATAATCCTCATAGGTATACTTCGGACTGGTCATTACCATGATATTGCTCTCATTTATTATTTTTAATTCCCTGATCTTTTTCAAGGACAGTAAACGGATAGCTCTTTACAACTTTATTTAAGGCTTCCATACCATGTGCATTAAGAAATGAGGCTGTCTCTTTATAATATTTATCACCCATTTCTAATAGCTTTTCCTTATTTAAATAGAGGTCGCTCTTATCTCTTGTTGATACTTCATACTCTGGAGTCATTGCAAGGGCATTTACGGGACATGCCTCTGTACAAAAGCCGCAGAACACACAACGAGTAAGGTCAAGATAATATTCCCTTGCATATCTTTTAAGGGAAAGATTTTCGTCCTCTCCAGGAACTACTTTTATACATTTTGATGGACAATATGCCTCACAAAGACAACATCCTACGCACCTTTCACTCCCATCTTCATACCTTAGCATTGACATAACTCCTCTGTATCCGGGGGGTAAAACCCTCTTTTCCCTTGGATACTGAAAAGTAACCTTTTTTGTGAAAAGGTGTTTAAATGTAAGAGTAAGTCCCTCTCTTATCTCAGTAAAGAGGGTGTCATCTATAATTTTTTTAATAACAGAGTTTTTTCTATTACTGTCTGACTTATCCATTTAATCTTTTCTCCGAAATTAATCTTCTAAGAAACTATAACATATTGTTAATAAAGAAGTCAATTTTTTCAATATGCGTACATTCTCCCATAAGGTCGCGATGTCTTTGGATAGACCTTGACAAACCTGCTATCCAATACCCTATCCGCATCCATATCAAATTCCATACAATACTCCTCTACATATTCTTTCAGTAAAGTTTTATCATTTTCATCTATCTCACAAATACCAACCTCTTTACCACATTGATACGGATCAATTTCACCCCTGATATACATCACACCGCCATGCATACCTGTGCCGAGATAATCGCCTGCTATAGGTTCACCATTCCTGCTATTCAGACCAAGAAGGATCAGTATTCCGCCTGCCATATATTCTCCAAAAAAATCACGGGCATTTCCTCCAATTATTATTGAAGGCACCTGGTCTTTAAATCCTTTCATGTGTATACCAACCCTGTAACCAACATCATCCTTAATAAAGAGCCTTCCGCCTCTCATCCCGTATCCCAAGACATCGCCTGCATGTCCATGGACAACTATCTTTCCCCTGTTCATAGTATTTCCTATATTATCCTGGGCATTTGTCTTTACAATTACAGTAGGACCATCCATAAAGGCACAGAGGTCATTTCCAGGCACACCATCTATTATTATCCTGATATCATTTCCTCTTAAGCCATCAGCAATATAATATTGCCCATTGACACCATCAAGGCAGATATCCTTTTCACCTTTTGCTATTGTCTCTCTTATTATCTGATTAAGGTCTTTGTAATATAGACCTCTTGCATTTATATTGATCACTTATTATTCCCTTCTCATTTGTTTCAGGCATCCGCTATTGTCCCGCAGGCTTTACACCAAGTATATCTAATGTCTGGGCATCCAGTCCTACTCCTCTCAGCCTTTCCCTGCTTCCACGCAGACTCTCAAGGGCATTAAGTCCCAGTGCACCTAATATCTCTTTTAGCTCCTTGCTCCATCCCCTGATAAGATTTGTCAACCTCTCGCCAAATACCTCAGGATCCAACCTGCTCACTAACTCAGGCCTCTGGGTAGTAATCCCCCAACTGCAATTACCAGTATGACAGAATCCGCATACATGGCACCCCATGGCAACAAGTGCAGCAGTGCCTATCCCTACTGCGTCTGCTCCAAGAGCGATTGCCTTTGCTGCATCAGCGCTTGATCTTATACTTCCTGCTGCAATGATAGATGCCCTGTTTCTGATACCCTCCTTACGAAGACGATCATCTACTGCTGCCAGCGCCAGTTCAACAGGAATGCCCAGATGGTCACGTATCATATTTGGGGCTGCTCCTGTGCCTCCCCTGAACCCATCTATATATACTATATCCGCACCTGCCCTGACAATTCCGCTTACTATGGCAGC
This sequence comes from Nitrospirota bacterium, assembly GCA_046753905.1. GTDB lineage: Bacteria > Nitrospirota > Nitrospiria > JBHHUU01 > JBHHUU01 > JBHHUU01. The sequence goes on from JBHHUU010000044.1 coordinate 11,174, forward strand.
TACATTATGTACGGCTGCTATCTTAACGGATATGGGTTTGTATCCTGTAGCCTCCTTCAGTGCATATATAAGCTGCCTTAGATCCTCTATGGAGTAGATATCATGATGCGGAGCCGGAGATATAGCATCCGAACCAGCAGGGATCATCCTTGTATGAGATATCTCTTCTGAGACTTTTTCGCCTGGCAGATGTCCGCCTATACCTGGTTTTGCACCCTGTCCAATCTTTATCTCAACAATAACACCTGCATTTAAATAATCTTTATGCACACCAAATCTTCCTGACGCACACTGAACTATAATATTATCCTTTAGATGGTAGAGGTCATCTAAAAGCCCCCCCTCTCCTGTATTCATAAGTATCCCTGTCTCTTTAGCTGCAAATGCCAGCGCCCTGTGGGCATTGGCAGAGATTGCCCCGAATGACATGGCTGCGAATATAAAAGGGGTATCTAATTTTACCTGCTTAGGAAGTTCTTCTTTAAGCCTGAGTTTTCCATCCTTATCCCTTTCAAACTCCAGATTATCAGGTTTTTTCCCCAGATACGTCCTGAGCTCCATAGGCTCCCTCAGAGGATCTATAGAAGGATTTGTGACCTGACAGGCATCAATAAGAAGATTATCCCATATTACAGGATATGGCAGGTTATTACCCATCCCTGTCAGCAATATCCCTCCTGACTCACCCTGCCTCCATATATTTCTCACAAGATGGGGGTGCCAGTTAGCATTTTCTCTCATTGTAATACTGTTTTTCTCTACGAGTAAGGCATTTTCTGGACAATATACCATGCACCTGCCGCATGCCGTACATTTTATATTGGAGGCAACAATCTTATCTGCTGTCTCTGAATAGCTATACACACCCCATCCGCACTCCTGAATACACCGTCTGCATCTGATACATTTATCATGATCAATATTCACGGAATACAGGGGGGTAACCATACTTGGAAAACGGCTCATCTCTTTTCTCCCTCTCCTGTTTTATCAAGCCATACAATTACAGGATCTCCTGCTTTGGGTGCCCATACCTTATCAGGGTCAGGACATATCTCCCTTATAGCAGACTCTTCGCTTGCCATATAGACATACTCATCTTTAATGCCTGTTACTAAAGGTCTCAATTTCACCCTGTCATTAAGCCCTACCATACCATTAGTATGAGCAAATATAAATGCAAATGGTCCATTTAACAGGGCGCTGCCATATACCTGCCTTATTGCTGTCAATGCCTTCCTTTCATTATCTGAAAGTCTGTCAATATCTTTCCAGAAAGGAGATGCCAGGGCAATACATGCAATCTCTATTGTCAGCCTGTGTCTCCTTACCAGGAGGTCAAGCAGGTATGCAACTACCTCTGTATCTGTTAAGAGAGCAAGTTTATATCCAAACATCTCTAAATATCTCTTGTTAATTCCATAAGACGATATCTCTCCATTATGGACAATTGACCAGTCTAACAGGGTAAAGGGGTGCGCTCCTCCCCACCAGCCGGGGGTATTTGTAGGGAAACGGTTATGTGATGTCCATATATATCCATAATATTCCTCTATCTTAAAAAATTCAGCTATATCTCCCGGAAGACCTACTCCTTTAAATGCTCCCATATTCTTACCACTTGAAAAGACATATCCTCCATTGCTCTCTGAATTGATCTTCATTACCGTGTGTACTACAAAATCGTCATCCACAAGTTCAGCCAGCTCTTTATCGACATTTTTTCTGTTTGGTCTTACAAAATATCTGTACAGTTCAGGAGCAGAATCTATATTTTTTACCTTTGCGGTCTGAATAGTCTCTCTGTTCTCTATAATATAGTTTCTATTAAGATATTCATCCGTATAGTCAAAGGAAGATTCATTATGATACATTATATGAAGGGCATATAGCTCTTTATAATCAGGATATATACCATAAGCAGCAAATCCGCTTCCCAGTCCATTTCCCCTGTCATTCATTATACATATAGATCTTTTGATATCCTCCCCGCTAAATCTTTCACCCTTTTTATTAATAATCCCGCTTATTCCGCAGCCTGATATATCCTTCTGATAACTATGATTCATCCTTTTATCCTTTAACTAATTCCATAATCTTTTTAAAATCCTCTATACCTGATCTGAGAGATGGAGGCAGACCCATCTTTTGCCTGACTGAATCCCTTGGTTCTCCCAATCTCCCAGTCTTTATAAATGTATCCATCCCCTTTGCAACAGTTTTTGGGACAATTCCTCTCTCCATTGCCATAGATTTCAGGGTTGTTAACACCTTTTCCCAGCTATAGCTTTGAGGGCACATCTCTGTGCATGTATGGCACTCCAGACATTGCCATATCATCTCAGACTCTATCCATGGTTCTATATTCCCTTCTAATATATCTCTATTTACCTTTGTAGGATCATAACTGTCCAATGTGATAAAAGATGGACAGTCATGCTCACATCCCCTGCAATTAATACACCGCTCAATTGCTGCCATATTAAATGTTTTATCAGATTTTTTCATTTAGCTCCTCATAATGATTTAAGTGCCTAAAGTGAGCTAAAGTGTAAAGTGCCTAAGGTTTTATCCTTTCACACTTTAGGCACTTTAGTTCACTTTAGACACTTTACACTTTAATCCTAACTTATCTACAAAGGGTGTCGTATCTATCTTATGTTGGGTCAAGCCCAATTCCTCTGAAGAAAAACCAAACGCCAGTCCCATAAGCTCCTGAAGAGTAAGAACAGGGATATTATAGACCTCACCTGTCTTTCGTTGTAAGAGGAATTGATTATTATCATACGCCTTAAAACACTCTGGACAGACTACAGTAATGGCATCCGCACCCCTTTCACGTAACTCACTCAATTTTTTTGCTGCCATCTGGAGGGAATTTTCATGTTGGCCAACCCTGTCAAGACTTCCCCCGCAACAGAACATTTTGGTATTATACTCAAGGCTGACAGCACCCAAGCCTTTAATCAACTGGTCATATTTCTGCGGTTTTAATGGATCATCAAATCTCAGGCTTTTGCTTGGTCTCACGAGGTGACATCCTCCATGTACTGCAATCTTCATCCTCTTAAGAGGAACCACTATTTTCTCCCTGATCTTTGTGAGTCCGACATCATCCAAGAAGACACTAATTAAGTGCTTTACAGATATATTGCTGTCCAGCTCCATATTTATAGTCTTTAGTTTATCATTGACCCATTTCTTTTTTACAGGATAGGTAGATAAATAGCTATGCACACTCTTCAAAGTGCTATAACAGCCTGTGCATGCCATAGTAATATCGTGACCTTTCCTCTCTGCCACTGCAAGATTTCTTGCAGCAGAGACCCTCCAGAGATCATCATTCATATTCTTAACCAATGACTTTTCAGGACAACAGGTAAATCCATCCAGATCATGATATTCTATCCCCAGTCTGTCTAATACCAACCTTGTTGACTTCTCTATAAATGGAAATCTTGCTGGTATGGTACAGCCCCAAAAAAAGGCATAACCGCTCATTATGACCTCCCGTCAAGATGTGCCTTCAGGCACACTGTTTAAAATTCAAGATATAATTTAATCTTATGGTCTGCAAAAAAAAACTATTAAAACAGTTCATTATTCCTGCATTTTCGTAATAGTTCTATCGGGCAAAACCTAATCTAACTCTGAGCGTACAATGTAATGTTTATTTTTCACACCATTACTCTTAACTATAACTTTCTATTTTATATGATTATCTCCTATCTTGTCAAATAATACTCAGACCCCAAAAC
>JBHHUU010000045.1:0-14910 GCA_046753905.1 Nitrospirota bacterium
TTATGCAGAATACAGGATAATGGATCAACTCAAATATAATGGATGCAAGGGGGATTTTCATAGTAAACGCTCATGAGCAGACTTGCTCACCCCCAAGTATGAAAATGTATTTTCATAGTAAAAAGGTATATAATAATGACAACATATAACAGAATGGTAATAATAGGCGTTGGACTTATAGGGGGATCACTGGGTATTGTATGCAGGGAAAAGGGGATAGTAAAAGAGATAGTCGGTATAGGAAGGGGCAAAGATAATCTGATAAAGGCAAGAGAGTTAGGCATAATAAACAGATATACAGATGATATAAGGGAGGCAGTATCTGAGGCAGATATAGTTGTATTGGCTACGCCTATAGGGGCTATGGAAGAGATTGCTGGGAAGATTACTCCTTTCCTCAAAGATGGTACAATTGTAACTGATGTAGGGAGTGTAAAAGGGCTTCTTGTAGAGAGGATGGAGAAAATACTTAGTCCTGTTAAAGGGGGATATTCGAAGAGAGGGATGATGTTTGTTGGAGGCCATCCTATTGCCGGTAGGGAAAGGTCAGGTGTAGAGGCAGCCTCGGGTGACCTTTTTTATAATACGAGATGTATACTTACTCCCACTGATTTGACCAATAAAGAGGCTTTGAACAAGGTCAAAGAGATATGGGAGGAGGCAGGTGCATCTGTGACCTTAATAGACCCATTTATCCATGACAGGATCATGGCAGTGGTAAGTCATCTGCCTCATATAGCGGCATATTCTCTAGTAAATGCGGCCATGGATATCAGTATAGATAAACATGATATTGTCTCATTTTCAGCAGGAGGGTTTAAAGATTTCACAAGGATTGCTGCAAGTTCATCAGAGATGTGGAGGGATATATGCCTCTTAAATAGTAAGGATATCTGTCAGATGATAGATAAATATCAGGAGGAATTGGAGAGGATAAAAGAGATGATAATTAACAGAGATGGAAATGCTCTGATAGAAAGGTTTGAGAGGGCAAAAGAGTATAAGAATAAAGTGAAAAGTGAAAAGGGGTATAAAATAATTAAAAATTAAAATGAAGGATTGTATAACTGTAAAAAAGAGCAGGGGCTTAAATGGTGAGATAGATATGCCAGGTGACAAGTCTATTACCCATAGGTCTGTAATCATAGGCTCTATTGCATCTGGAGATACAACAATCAGGGGATATCTTCCATCAGAGGACTGCATAAATACTATCAAGGCATTTAAGGCATTAGGGATAGAGATTGAAAGAGAGGGGGAGATACTTAGGGTATCAGGCAGGGGAAGAGATGGACTAAAAGAACCTGAAGATATAATATATCTTGGTAATTCAGGGACATCTCTCCGCCTCCTGACAGGACTCCTGTCAGGGCAATCATTCTTTTCAACTCTTACAGGAGATGGCTCTTTGCGGAGCAGACCTATGATGCGTGTGATAGAACCCCTGAGAGAGATGGGCGCAGATATCAGAGGCAGAAGAGGTGGAGACAGGGCTCCAATAGCCATATCAGGCAGGAGACTGCATGGGATCACCTATTCTTCACCCATACCAAGCGCACAGGTCAAATCTGCTATTATATTCGCAGGGCTATATGCAGACGGGATAACAAGTCTCTCTGAGCCTTTAAGATCCAGAGATCACACAGAGAGGATGCTAAGTTATTTTGGGGCAGAGATAAAGAGTAAAGGACTTACTATAGAGATAAAGGGTGGAACAAAGCTGGAAGGAAGATATATAGATATCCCTGGAGATATCTCATCCGCATCATTTTTTATTATAGGGGCGACTATAGTTAAAGATTCGGAGATATTAATCAGAAAGACAGGCATAAATCCAACAAGAAGAGGTATAATAGATATATTAAAAGAGATGGGTGGAAGAATAGAGATAAGGAATGAGAGAGAGTTATGCGGCGAGCCTGTGGCTGATATATATGTAAGATCAAGTCAATTAAAGGGAACTGTCATAGGTGGTGAGCTTATCCCAAAGACTATAGATGAGTTCCCCATACTCTGTATAGCCGCCTCAATGGCAGATTGTGAGACAATAATAAAAGATTCCTCAGAGCTAAGGCTAAAGGAGAGCGACAGGATCAGTGTTATGACAAATGAACTGAAAAAGATGGGTGTGGATATAGAGGAATTTCCTGACGGTCTGAAAATAAAGGGCGGGAATCCATTAAAAGGAGCAGTGGTATCAAGCAATGGTGATCACAGGGTCGCAATGGCAATGACAATAGCAGGTATGGCAGCAGAAGGAGAGACCTGTGTGGAAGGTATCAGATGTATAGATACATCATTCCCATCTTTTATTGATATATTAAGAGGGTTGTCCAGAGATTAATTGAGGTTTGTGAATAATTACCGTGAATTTATCATTGATTATCTTATGAGGGAATAAAATGAAATATATCTATCTCGATCATGCGGCTACAACCCCTGTTCATCCAAAGGTGGCAGAGGCAATGCTCCCATATCTTGCAGGTTATTTTGGTAATCCCTCCAGCCTTTATGAGGCAGGCAGGATAACAAGGCAGGCTATCCAAAAGGCAAGAGAAAAAGTGGCAGGACTTTTAGGGGCAAAGTTAGAAGAGATAGTCTTTACAAGCGGAGGAACAGAGTCGGATAATCTTGCTATTAAGGGGATTGCCTATGCAAATCGTAACAAAGGAAATCATATAATAACCACATCAATAGAACATAATGCAGTAATGGAATCATGTAGGTTTTTAATGAAGAATGGATGGAAGGTTACCTTTCTTCCTGTAGATAGTGCTGGTATAGTAGATCCTGATGATCTGCGAAAGGCAATAGTGCCTGATACTATATTGATATCTGTAATGCATGCAAATAATGAGATAGGGAGTATTCAGCCAATAGAAGAGATCGGCAAGATAGCAAAAGAGAGAGATATATATTTTCATGTGGATGCTGTCCAGACATTTGGTCATATACCAACTATTGTAGATGAGTTAAAAGCTGATCTTTTATCTATTTCAGCACATAAATTTTATGGGCCTAAAGGAGTTGGCGCCATTTATATAAGAAAGGGGACAAAGATTGTACCCATGCAGCATGGCGGGGAACAGGAATCAGGAAGAAGGGCAAGTACGGAAAATGTAGCAGGAATTGCAGGGATAGGAGCTGCTGTGGAAGAGGCGGCAAAGGAAATGGAGAGTGAGGCTAAGAGGCTTACCATCTTAAGAGAAAAGTTTATCTTCAGCCTCTTTGATTCTATACCAGATGTATATCTGAATGGTCATCCGACCCAGAGACTTCCCAATAATGTTAATATCTCTATAGATTCGGCAGAAGGAGAGGCATTACTCATTAAGTTAGACTTTAAGGGGATAGCTGTATCCACAGGATCTGCATGCAGCTCCGGGTCAAATAAACCATCCCATGTCCTTGTCAGTATAGGTGTCTCTCCTGAGTTAGTCCGTTCTTCTCTCCGTTTTACCTTTGGTCATGATACTACAGAGGATGATCTAAACTATGTGACAGATATCCTCAAAGATGCAGTTCAAGACCTCAGAGCTATGTCTCCTCATTATGATAGTTCTTTCACATAATTCTCCATGGCTTGGCTGATGTCGTAATGGAAAGGATAACCATATTTCTGTTAGTATCCTCTCCAACACTCCCTCTGGAATTCTGGGTAAGATATGAGTAGCTAAGACTGCAATTGAGCCATTGCTTCAGGGAGATGTTAATTCCAGTGCCTCCCTCAAAGGAAGAGATATTGAGATTTCCTCCCGGGATGGATATATTTTTACTATAAGCGCCCCGCAGATAAATAGAGAGAGTAGTTGAAAGATGTTGCTCAATCCTGCCAATTACCCTCTGGCTCAGGGTATTGGATGCCACCAGTCCGCCGCCTCTTCCTATCGCCCTTGTATATCTTAGAGAAGATATCCCTGATTTATAAGTCTTTGACAGTCCGCTATTAAATGTCAATCGGATAGGTTCACTGCTTATCTTAGTTATCCCAATACCTGCATCTGAAGAAAAGGTTTTAGACATCTGATAATTTGCCCCAATCTCAATTCCATGTGATGCGGTCTCTTCATCACCCTTATAGATGGTTATAGAGGTATCATAAGAGGCAGTAAGGGCAGCAAGTCTTGACATTTTATACTCCCACCCTATTCCTGCATTGTGAAAGACTGAATCATGAGCTGTCTCTCCCTTAAAACGGGTTATAGTGTTGTTATATGTAAGAGTTGCAGTATGCACGGGTGATAATGTGTAGGCTATATTAAACCCGCTCTGATTTATAAAGGTATCAGTCCTTCTGATCTGAATCCCCTCATTTGCATCTCTCGTCTCATTATCAAAATAGAAGGGAGGGAGAGAGGGAGTATATGCTATATCTTCTGATATACCTATTTTTACATTTTTAGTAATATGGGATATTACAGGGAGATCAATGTCAAATGATGCATTCTGATTATATTGATTAAGACTGTTATCTCTGAGATAAAATTCCAAAGAACCATTATATTTTCCTGATAGTATGAGATTACTTGTTTTATAGGCAAGTAAAAGCTGAGGAGAGACAGATGTTAATATATCTCCTCTCTTATCTGACTGAAAGCGTATATTATCACTATACTGCTCTACAGTTGAAAGAGTAGAATTCAATGTCAATGAGGCATTGATATCTTTTATGAATCCAAGAATAGTTAATATAAATATCCCGACCCCTGCTAACTGTTTTAAATAAGAGTAAACATTCATGACTCTAATGAGTCACCCCCAGGTTATGAAAATACCACTCTTCCTCAAATCAGTAAATACGATTATAACAAGATTTAATAATTCATTGTTATTCCCTGACCCCTGATTCCTGATTCCTGTTAGGGGTCTCATTATACTTATATTGATTCAGTTTATTATATAATGTCTTTAGACTTATACCCAGTGCCTCTGATGTTTTATTTTTGTTTCCGTCATAAATAGCCAATGTCTTGCATATCAATTCCTCCTCTACCTGTGCAAGGGACAGACCCGGGTGGAAGGGAAAAGATGATGAATTTTCAGATAAATCTTCAGAAAATGAGATGAATGAAGAATCAATCTCATCCTCATTGCATAGGATAACTGCCCTTTCAATGCAATTTCTTAATTCCCTTACATTTCCCGGCCAGCTATACTTGTAGAAGATATCCATGCTATCTCTGGTTACATAACGGATAGATTTTTCATGCTTCTGTCTAAATTCTTCTAAAAAACCCTGCACAAGGATAGGTATATCATCTTTTCTCTCGCTTAAAGGCGGCAAAGAGATATTAAAGACATTCAATCTATAGTAAAGATCCCTCCTGAATAGACCATCCTTTACTGCCTCTACAAGATTCTTATTTGTAGCCCCAATAAGCCTTATATCTACATGCACTTCTTTAGAGCCTCCTACCTTCCTAAATTTTTTCTCTTCCAATATCCTTAAAAACTTGGATTGTGTCTCTAAAGACATCTCAGATACCTCATCTAAAAATAAGGTTCCATCATTTGCCAGTTCAAATATCCCCTTTTTACTATTTGTCGCACCAGTAAATGCCCCCTTTTCATATCCAAACATCTCACTCTCCCATAAATTGATCGGGATTGTAGAACAATTGACTGCTATAAATGGATTTCTTTTTCTATGACTGACTTCGTGAATAGTCTTTGCTACCAATTCTTTACCTGTACCGCTCTCACCTGTAATTAGCACAGTAGCAGTTGTATCTGCAACCTTTTCAATAAGGTGATAGACTTTCTGCATTGATGAAGAATTACCCAACATTTTGCCAAACCTGCCAAATTTAATAAGCTGGCGTCTGAGATATTTTACCTCTCGGGAGATATCTCCTTTTTCCAATGCCCTTTCTATTAATACCTTTAGTTTATGAGACTCTATAGGTTTTGTCAGATAGTCATACGCCCCTTCCTTAATAGCAATAACAGCACTTTCAATGGTAGCCTGTGCAGTTAAAATTATCACCTCAATATTATAAGATATCTGTTTGATCTCTTTCAGCACCTCTAATCCATTAATATCAGGCATCTTTAGATCCAATAAGACCATATCCGGATGTCTCTCTTTGCATAATTCTATGCCTGATACACCTGTATTTGATGTTACTACATCATATCCATAAGACTCCAGCCTCAGTGTCAGTGTCAACAATATATTATCATCATCATCAATAATCAAAATAAGCGGGTTATCCATTTTATATCTCCTTTCAGGTTTTCCCTTGTCCTCTTTTTTCTAAAGAGGTGAATAGTTACTTCAGACTTTTTCTGTTAATCGATCTCCGGTTTCATATCCTTTTCTATCTTTGTCAGTTTTTTTATCCTGTTTTTCAAATCATTAATCTCTTTTTTTAATTGAATATTCTCTTTTCTTATCCGATGATTTTCCTTTTGTATTTTATCCTTTTTTTCTTTTATACTGATAACATCTTCTCTGATATCTGAAAGCTCTTTTTGTACTTCTGATAACTCTGCTTTCAGCTCTGATTGTTCTATATACCGTCTTGAAAGTTCTTCTAAATGTAGCTCCCTCTCTTCTGTCATATCAATAAATGTCCTTGATATCTCTGCCAGAAGATCTTCTGGATATTTACTGTCTATTATAGAAAAATTAGACGCAGCACCCTCAAAGTTTTTATTCTTTATATTTGTCAGACCTTTTTTAAAGATAGATATCTTTTCACTTTCATGATGATCATTATTTTGCTTAAATAATAAACACCCATTTAATAGTGCAGAATAAACAACAGATAAAAGTATAATAACCCTGAATATATCAGACAACCTCATATTCTTTTCTCAATCCTATCTTCTTTTTGACCTCAGTATCTTTTATTAAAGGTAGTGTAAAAATGAATCTGCTTCCCTCTCCTGACGTGCTTTCTGCCCAGATGTTTCCTTTATGTCCATCAATTATCTGTTTTGTAATTGCAAGTCCAAGCCCGGAACCACGATATTCCTGACCATGTATTGTCAGTTGATAGAATTTATCAAATACCTTATCAAGACTCTCCTGTGATATTCCTACTCCAGTATCAGAAATACTTATCTTTATCTGGTTTTCAGACAATAGCATCTCTGTTGTTATCTGTATCTTCCCACCTGAATGAGTAAACTTTATGGAATTGGATAATATATTAACAACAACCTGTCTTATCCTATTCCTATCTCCAAACATTATCGTATCATTTTCTAAGAGTGAGACATCTATCTTTATATTCTTCTTTAATGCTAATACACTCATCTCTTTAACGCTATTCTTTATGATAGAATTAATTGAACATGACTCCATGTAGAATGGCATCATCCCTGCTTTCAGTTTAGATAGGTCTAATAGATCATTTATTAATGAAAGCAGCCTCTTGCAATCATCTTCTATAACATTGATAAGCACTCTCTCTCTTTTATTTATTTCTCCAAATGTCTCTTCTCCAAGCAGATTTGCAGCTGTATTAAGAGATGTTAGAGGGTTTCTCAGCTCATGTGAGATGTATGAGACAAAGTCTTCTTTTAATTGATCTAATTCCTTAAGCTTTATAGACATTTTGTTAAAAGAGTCAATCAAAAGTCCTATTTCATCATTTGAAGATGATGGTTTTATTTTATAATCAAAATGTCCCTCAGAGAGTGCCTCTGTTGCCTTTTTCAGTCTTTTCAAAGGTGTATTAATAGTTTTTACCAGTATATACACAAATACAACATTTAATAATAATACTATTATTATCATAATTATCTCAATCTGATTGGCATTGCCAACAATATAATTAGATTGGATAGTCTTTTCTCTTAGAGTAATCTGATTTGAATCTATTAATTTTTGGATATGCCTTATAATCTCTTCAGAGAGTCTTAGCGATTCATCCTCTCCTTTATTGATATAAGTCTGGATAGTCTCTGTATCAGAAAGATATTTCCGTATACTTGCATGAAATATATCTGAATATAACCTGTGAAGATCAGATATATCATTGAGAATCATAAACCCGGTATTATTATTTTTTGTTTGTTCGTCTAATTCTCCCATTAATTTGTTGAAATTTTTATCTGACTCATCAAATAATTTAACAAAATCCTTTTCTCTTAATATCCAGAATTGTCTTTCATATCTTACCTGAGACTTGAAGATATTACGCATATCCGTGGCTGTTTTTATTGATGGAATCTCTCCTGACAACATGGATTGTGTTATCTTATTTAAAATATAAAAATTATATATTGCATACAGACTGATTGTTACTGCCACTAATATAATTACAACATTTCCGATTAATATCTTATGGGTTATATTTAATTGCATCAATTCTGGATAATAAACAACTATTAAATCCTATGTCAAGACATTTTTGGTGCAATGAGAAGATATTTCAAAACTTTTTGTAATAATTGCAAGCATACTTGCAGTTATTGCAGGTCTTGTCATCTCCACAAGTATCTATTTTTTTAAAGTAATAGATTCATCTTGTTTATCAATCTGTTACAGAAACTACTCTACTGATATAAAGTTGGCATTGATATTGCAGACCCCTTTAATTGTTTTATTATTTTACTATTTATGTATAGGTAAGTTTTTTATTAAGAGTCTGTTCAATATCTGGTTGATATTGAACAGACTCTAAGATAAGGATGGATATAATCAACAGGATTTTAAATTCTCACAGGCTGTATCTATTAATTGCTGCCCTGATATTGTTAATAAATGTTCAATATTCTTTTGGAGGTGAAGCGCTACTCTCATGGAATGCAAATACAGAGCCTGATTTAGCGGGCTATATGGTATATTACGGGACATCATCCCATAACTATATTCAGGTCAGAGGCAAAGGGGAACTGACAGGGTTGAATACAACCTATACGATACAAAATCTGACAGAAGGGGTTACCTATTATTTTGCTGTGACAGCCTTTGATACATCTGGCAATGAGAGTAATTACTCTAATGAAGTGAGTAAGATTATTCCTGATACTACTCCACCCATTATTTCAGGTATAAATATCAGCAACCTTACCAGTAATAGTGTTATTATAAAATGGATGACCAATGAGCCGACAGACACCCAGATCGAGTATGGGACAACCACTGCCTATGGGTCAATGACCAATTTGATAGCTGCTCTTGCAACCAACCATAGTCAGACCCTTACAGGACTTGCTCCATCTACCATTTATCATTATAGGGTCTTAAGCAGGGATGCCAGTAACAATATATCTATATCTGGTGATGCTGTGTTTACAACCAATTCATTATTATCAGAACTGACAACAGAAGAGTGGGGAAACTCTCCGACAACCAACCATCCAAATACCCTGGAAGATACCTCTATTATGCTGAATGCTGTTAACTCTTCCACAAGCGGACAGTTGAATACCTATACTTGGCCAGTCAATACAGTTGCAAATGCAATAATAATGAAATGGGATCTCTCTGCTATCCCTCAGAATTCAATCATAGAGAGCGCACAACTCCTTCTATATCTCAATTTCTTTGAAGGAACAGGGGGAGACCCTCTCTATGATATATCTGTTCACAAGATTATTAATAAGAATCCCATAATCTCCAAAGCCACAGGATACACTTATGACGGAATAAATCCCTGGACCCCAAATACCTGCTGTGCTAACAGCACTCCATTAGCTCAGGCAGATATTATTGCCCCTGAAGATGTTCAGGGAATTGATAAAACTTTCGGGTATAAAAGTTTTAATGTCAGGCAGATGGTTCAGGATTGGATTAATGTCTCATCAACCAATTTTGGAATGCTTGTTAATTCTGATACTGCTGCCGCTGTTGACAGTAACAGGTTCTTTGGTTCAAATGAGCATATAGATCCAAACCAGAGGCCAAAACTCATTGTTACTTATATCTCCCCTGATCCCTCAATAGGTATAATAGAACCTTTAGTAAGATCAACCAAAGCAACAATCAGGTGGGTAACAGCTAAACCAGCAACTTCTCAGGTAGAGTATGGGACAGATAAAAACTACGGTCTCTTTTCAACACTGGATAGCACACTTGTTACCAATCACACTGTTATTCTTACAGGACTTGCTCCAGGTCAGACATATCACTACAGGATAAGGAGCATTGATATAAATGGAAAACTTTCTATATCTCAGGATAATAGCTTTATAACCCATACTCTGACCAATACTAATCCTCCACCTGTAATTACAGGAATAGGTGTGGATTATGTAACATCAAATGAGGCAGCAATCAGATGGGTAACAGATAACTCAGCAACTTCTCAGATAGAATATGGACTTGGACCGAACTACGGTCTCTTTTCAACACTGGATAGCACACTTGTTACCAATCATACTGTTATTCTTACAGGACTTGCTCCAGGTCAGACATATCACTACAAGATAAGGAGCATTGATATAAATGGAAAACTTTCTATATCTCAGGATAATAGCTTTATAACCATTATAATGGCTGCTAATGTTACTCCACCTGTAATTACAGAAATACCTGACGCAATTACTGACCTTAGGGTAATTCCTGACTCATCGACTCGTGACTCTCTTATTCTTGAATGGACAGCAACCGGCAGTAACGGAAAACAAGGTACAGCGGCTGTCTATGATCTGAGGATGTCAATGAAAAAGATTGTAGACGATAGCATAACAACCCTTTCAGGAGAGGTCAACTTTTCAAACGCAATTTCCATAACAGGTCTTCCATCTCCACAGGCAGCAGGAAGTATAGAGTCAGTTTCAATAAGCGGATTAGAGACAAATAGTGTCTACTATTTTGCTATCAAGGCAATAGATGACAAAGGGAATATATCTCCTATCTCAAATATTATCAGTGGATATGATAGTCCGCCCCGCCCTGTAACTGCAATACGAAATGGGTTTACAATGGTATCATTTCCACTCATTCCTTATACTACAGATGCAGATACCCTGCTTGGAGATATTGTAGGCAGACCAGTGGAGATATACAGATGGTTCTCTTCAGGATTAGGTCTGAAGAATGGTAAGTTTAAAAAGGAGACCCAGATATTACCCGGATATGGTTATTTTCTGAATTCCTCCATTAATAATGCTGTTCTGAATATAAATGGAACAGAGTTCATAGAAAACAGCATAGCCATTCAGATGCAGACAGGCTGGAACATTATAGGGAATCCTTATCCAGTGGAGATAGCATTAAAAGATACATTTATCCGAAAAATAGATACCGGTGAGACAAAAGATTTTGAAAACGCTGTGATTTCTGGCTGGGTAGGGAATGCAATATATAGCTTTGATGGCAGTGTTTATGATTTCAACTTTTATACTGATAGCGTCTTAAGGCTATGGAAAGGATACTTTATTCACCTGTCAAAAGATGATGGAAATTACGAACTGATTATAAACAGG
Source organism: Nitrospirota bacterium (assembly GCA_046753905.1). GTDB lineage: Bacteria > Nitrospirota > Nitrospiria > JBHHUU01 > JBHHUU01 > JBHHUU01. The sequence goes on from JBHHUU010000045.1 coordinate 11,386, forward strand.
CCATAATAATAAGTAGAGAGTTTAACCAGAAAAAGTGGGAAAGAGGTCATGAGGATAATCATTATCACTATTTTGGTTCTGTTTCACTATATATTTATTCTGCCTAATTCTGTATATCCTGATTGGGATGCAGAGATTCAGATAAGCGTGCCAGACACTGATTCTGAAAAAACCCCAATAGATTATAAAGAGGAAAATAATAATAGTAATAGGGACGAAAAAAGGTTGGGACGTGGCAGATCATTTTTAAACATAATTGCCTTTTTTTTACCCTTAATATGGTTGATCTTCCATAATAAACGTTTCTTTATTAAGAATAAAGGGAACAAGATAAAAATGAGCAATTCTCGGTAGGGGTTTCGGATAGGGGTCAGCAAATCGGGAATAAATATTAAAAAAAATAAAGGATGATGATGGATTTTAAAAAGAAATAGAGAGGCTTATTTCTAATTTCGAGGACTGACCCCTTTGTTCTTCCTCTTCCTTTGTAAACATACATGAAAGAGTTGTTCACCCCCGAGGGTGAAAATCTATCACCCTCCCTATTCCAGTAATTCAATATTACCCTTTTCCTTAATACTTAATCCCCTCCCATCAAGGGAGGGGAAAGTTCCCTCTCCCCTCAGGGGAGAGGGTTAGGGTGAGGGGTGGTTTAGGTAAGGGGGTATTTTCATAGTAAAACTATATCTCTGCCTCTGCCATTTTAGCCTTCCGCCAGCCCTCACTGCTTAGTCTCTTGATCCTTTGCTCAGTCCAGTTCCTTATTTCTGAGAGGTATCTCTTTGGATCTACCTTTGCAATCTTTAATATCTCCTGTGATTCTACTGCTTTGTCCCTTATATCTGTGGGATAATACCCATTCCATGATGAGTAGTTATTTTCAAAGAGAAACTCAGGGGTGATCCTATCTTCTGAAATCCCAATCTTTTGGGCAAAATTTTTGGCTATCTCCATGTCATACTCAATAACCCACCCATTATCCTCAATCATAGCAGCCTTATTATATTCAACTCCTGAGCTGCACTCTGGACAATAAATCGATATCACCACCTCATAAGGCAGTATAGAATCGGCATTATGAATAACACCTAATGATTTACCACATTTACATATCTTTTCTATTGCAGTGCACATATCTTTATCCTCCTTCCTGATCAATTTTTGATTAATCTTGCTGCAAAGATATTATCCATCCTCCATCTATTATTAATAGTTGACAAAAAGAGACCCTCCTTTATTAAACCCTCTCCTTTCAGAGGTAAAAACTGTCTTACCTCTTCTATATTGAATTCAGGATGTTCTGTAAGAAATCTCTCTATCTGATCTTCATTCTCTTCTCTTTCAATAGTACAGGTACTATATACAATTATACCGCCACTTTTTAACAGGGATGCTGCCCTGTTAAGTATCTTATACTGGATGTCTTTATACCTCTTTATAATAGGCTCTTTCTTCTGCCATTTTCCCTCAGGGTGTCTCCTCAATATTCCAAGACCTGAACATGGGGCATCTACTAATATCCTGTCAAATCTCTTTTCTCCTATATCCGGGTTTCTGACTCCTGTTATATCAGAAGAGGCAGCATCTCCCTGACAAATCCTGATAATATCTATTTTAAGTCTCTTTATATTCTCTCTTAATGTTGATATCCTGTTCTGATTGATGTCTGCTGCAATAATCTCCCCCTGATTTTTCATCAGTTCTGCAATCTGGGTAGTCTTGCCGCCAGGTGCAGCGCATATATCCAATATCTTTTCTCCAGGCTGCGGATCAAGAATAAAAGAGACAAGCTGCGACCCTTCATCCTGTACATAAAACCATCCCTTTTTATATGAAGTGATATCCTTGATAGATAAATCAGGCTTTATTATTAACCCAACCGGAGATATATTACAATAGTAAAGATCATTTACCTCATCTTTTATATTATTTACCAATCTTTCCCTGTTTGTCAAGATTGTGTTGGTTCTAAGAGTAATAGGAGGGATAGTATTATTATCCTTACACAGGGAGATAGTCTTATCTGTTCCAAATATCTTTATCCATCTCTTTACCATCCATTCTGGATGAGAATATTTTACAGATATATACTCTGATGGCTCACTTGTTATCTCCTGATACCTGATATCACCTTGTTCCTCTGCAACCTTTCTTAACAGGGCATTAACAAAATTTCTTAATCTCTTTCCTCCATAAGGAATAGTTAGGTTTACGGTCTCATTTACTGCAGCAAATGGAGGAACATTATTCATGAATAGTAATTGATATATCCCAAGTCTCAGGATATTTCTCACCTTTGGACTAAGCCGTTTTATATTACGTTGAGAGAGTTTCTCTATTCTCCAGTCTATATTGCCTCTTATACGAAGTATGCCATAGACCAGTTCTCTTATAAATGCGTTGCTCTGTCCTGTCAGCTCTTTTCTTTCAGAGATCTCATCAAACAGAATATCTGCAAATCTCCCTTTTGTATCTATCCTGCATAGTATGTCAAGGGCAATCTTTCTTTCATCCTTTTTATTATATCTATTTTCTGACTGCATTCAGAACCTTTTGTGTAGTCTTATGATGTAGTTTTACTGTCTTTTTCAGTCCTTCAATCCCTTTTTTATCAAATATCTGCGTAGCGGGCAAAATCACTGTATTTGATGCACCCTTGGGGATTTTTATCCCATATTCTCCACTCAGTCTGTCTATAGAAGTAAGAAATTTGTCTCTGGCAAGGATAGAAGCAGCGGCAACCCCAATATATCGCTCTCCTTTTGTAAACTGAAAAAGTTTTATACCTCTGCCTTTTGTCATAAGTCTTGAGAGGATATATCTCTCATTTCCAAACTGATCGGCAGCCGCATATAAACAGGGATTAGATGTCACAAGATTTTCAATAACTCTTGAGTGACCCCATGCGAGTATATGATTAAGATTTTTTCCTTCTCTTTTAAATTCATCGTATAGGGTATTATATCGCTCTGGAGATATCTCTACCACCTGAAACCTGCCACGACAGATATCCCGAATCTGATATGCAATATCCTTACACCGTTTATCGGATAATAATTTTGAGTCTTTGATACCTATGCTCTCAAACTTATCTTTGATAGATTCATCTATCCATACACCTGCAATTACCATAGAACCAAAATAGTCTCCTTTGCCAGATTCATCGCTTCCTATATAGGGAAAAGGAATAGCAGTCAATTCTGATATCGTAGATTGATTATTATAAACAGGCATGTTTCTCCTTCCCCTCGCCCTTTTTCACAAAGGGAGAGGGCGCTTAGTTTCGTTTTTTTTACATTTCAATTTGGATATTATTATTTGATTTCTCTTATTGTTGTTCTCAATGAATTAACAACAGTATAAAGAAAAGTTGCGTAATTCTCAATAGTATTTATATGATTTTGTTACTATGAAAATACCCCCTACCCCCCTTTGCTAAAGGGGGAGTACAAGTTTTCCCCTTTGTTAGAGGGGGGTTAATTTTCATCCTCGGGGGCTAACAAGACATCAGGTCTTTGTTAATTC
>JBHHUU010000046.1:0-14822 GCA_046753905.1 Nitrospirota bacterium
ACGCATTATAAAGTCTTTGGAACCCCCTTGCTCTGTATTAGCTGAATAGTTACAAACAACTTTTCAAAGTAATTATATTATGAAAAGGAAAGGATGGTTAATATGCCAAAAAAAACAAAGATGCCTGGAATACTAATCTTGGACAGGGATAAGGATAATCTAAAAAAATGTTCTGATTTTTTAATAAAAAAGGGTTATTCAGTAGTCACGATGTCTAATGCCAGAAATGCCATAAATATAATTAAAAAAGAAAGGTTTGATCTCCTTTTGTTAGAAAATAACATGGGCACTTTTAATGGAATTGAGATAATGGGAAAAATATCTCAGTCATTATCTCAGATGACTATTATACTCATGCAGCAAAAACCAGAAGTAAAGGATGTTATTTCTTCCTTAAAAGGAGGTGCGTTTGACTTTCTTATAAAACCATTTGATTCAGATAAGTTAGAAGAAGCAATTACGAATGGATTGGAAAACCGTAAATCATTTTTTAAGATATTGAATCTGTCAAACAGATTGAAAACAGCCAATATTAAACTTAAATCTCAGAAACAGATACTTCAGCAGGAAAAAAACCTTCTCATTAAATGGAATAAGGATTTAAATCTCCTTAATGAGCTGAATCGTAATGTTGTTGGGAGTCTGAATACGGAAGAGATAGTTGATACCCTCCTCTCAAAGCTCAAGAAAGTTATCTCTTATGACTGTCTCTTTCTTTATCTCTTCAAAAATAATAAGATATGGATATCTTCTAAAGATAAAATGGATGACTCATTAGCAGAAGAGATGAAGAGAGAGACAATTGCCATGTATGGAAAGAATAATGAACTGCTATCAGAGGATAATCGAATCAATAGAAGGAATAATACTGGTTCATTTCAATTTTATAATATCTATGATAATAGATTAAAGAGGTTAAGAGGTCTGGAGATAGATATTCCATTAGAGGCGGTTGATAAAAAGATAGGGATAATAAGGCTGATACGGTTTAATTTTACTGAAATATTTGATGATTACCAGTATAGGCTGCTTTCTATGATAGCCAGCCCTTTAGGATTAGCTATCAGGAATGCAGAGGCTCATAGTAAGATTCGAGAACTTGCAAATACTGACGGTCTTACTAATCTCCTTAATAAAAGGACATTTCACAATATCATTGAGAGAAGGTTTAAAGATATGCTCAGATACAGAAAGCCTCTTTCTCTTTTACTGATAGATATTGATAATTTCAAGATGGTAAATGACCAGTACGGACATCAGGAAGGAGATAAGCTATTAAAAACAACTGCATCCCTTTTATTAAAGGGGATAAGAGAGACCGATATCCCTACAAGGTATGGTGGAGAGGAGTTTGCGATAATACTTCCGGAGACATCATTGAAACATGCGGAATTTGTAGGAAATAGGATAAGAGGTATTATTGAGGGACATGATTTTCAGGTTGATGGCAATAGAGTAAATATTACTATAAGTATAGGGATATCCCACTGCCCCAACCCTGACATAAATAACAAAGAGGATTTAATCAGAATGGCAGATAAAGCCTTATATAGAGCAAAGGCAAATGGTAAAAACAGGGTTGAATTATCTGAAGATTTTGTGAAAGATATAGGGTTTTCAGCAATTCAACCTGCATTTTCAGGAGCAATAATATAAGATGTCTGTGGGTGCAGTTATCAGGGTGCAGGGTGCAGGATCAAATCTCATTCTGCACCCTGCACCACCTAAACTATTACGATTATAATTAAGTGAGTTTATTATTATGAATAACGATGATGAGGAAAAGAGAGAATTTGTAAGAGTAGATGATTCTATTCCATTAGAATACAGGGTAATAAAGAAAAAGAATGATATTAATAAAGATCCGGGAGTAGCGGAAGAAGAAGATGACTCTGACGCTTCAGTTGATTGGTTGAATGATTTAATTAATCAAGAGGATATTATTAATAATAATCAGGATATTGCGCCTATTCTAATTAATATTAATAAAAAATTAGATTTCATTTTAAATTACATTATTAACAAAGAAGAAAAGGGATTTAAACTACCGAGGAGGAGAAAGGTAAATATAAGTGGTTCAGGTATCCGTTTTGAGTCTGAACAGGAGATCGCGTCTGGAGATATCATAGAATTTATGTTGATCCTGCCAGTAATACCTCCCATGAATATTATCATCTCAGGAAAGGTAACAAGGGTAAATGAGATGATAAAAAATGGACGAAAGGTTTATGATGCCGCAATAAAATTTATAAAGATTAAAGAGAGTGACCGTGAGAAGATTATCCAGTATACATTTAGACGACAGATGAATGTCTTAAGAACACAGAAAAAATAGTAGTATCCATATATGTATGGACAGGCTCTAACAGCATTCTCCCTTATCTGAGACAGTACCGCAACCTCTGACATTTGAAAACTCTTCCTTATCTTCACTGGACATGACAGTAAAGTATGTAGAATAAGGCAGAGATTTGAGTTTAGATGCAGTGTCTGTACACACATCTATTGCCTCATCTCTTGGGAAAAGATGTCCCTCTTCATCCACAACTGCCTTAAATGGACCATGATATACAGCTTTATCTCCTTTATACAGGCATCCTTCCTTCTTTTCAAACTTATAACCTCTCACAGTAATAGAATAGAAAGAATAGCCATCAATCTCACGCCAGAATACCTTCTTTATGACCTCTATACCATAAAATCCTACCTCTTCCAAATAGGCAAGAAACTCATCTTCTGTTAGTGCTCCACCTATACATTCACCCCAGAGTTCCTCATTTACCTTTATATGCGGGGGAACTTCTCCTTGAGAGACTATATCAGAAACAACCATCCTTCCATAATTCTTCAATATCCTCCATATCTCTCGGAATACTCCCTTTTTATCAGGTGACAGGTTTATGACACAATTTGAAGTAATAAGGTCTATTATACTCTCTTCCACAGGGATATTTTCTAAAAATCCCTTTTGGAATTCCACTATATCAAAACCAAGATTTTCAGCTACAAGGATATTATTTTTATTGGCAACATCGATCATCTCATCTGTCATATCGATCCCAATAATCCTTCCTCTCTGACCTGTCTTTTTTGCTGCTATAAAACAATCAATCCCTGCCCCTGACCCGAGGTCAACTATAATCTCTCCCTCTTTTATATTTGCCATCTGAATCGGAGAACCGCATCCATACGACCTGTCCAGTACATCTGCAGGTATATGGCTGATATCCTCCTGACTATTTGCTGTTGGGCAGCACAAATTAGCGTCAGGTTTCAGTGCAGCCTTACCATAGAATTCCTGAACAACTTTATATGGTCTTTCTACATCAAAAGAGAGAACACAGTTTGAATGAAGGGTAGTGACAGTATTATCATCCATATATCCATTATCTCCCTCACAAACAGCTCCTCCGTCTCCCATAAAGTGGAATATGATTGGTGCATCATATCCTGTGATATTTCTCTCATGCAGATATCTTTTCTTCCTGGCTGTCTCAATCATTATCTCCTTTATTATCTCTCTATAAAGGTCATAATAAGGGTCTACCCCTAATATATCTCCCCTTTCTGAGACTGATTCAGAATAGAAATAGGCATGCTCTATATCTCCGCCACCTGTTAAAAACCTAAATGGGTCGTTTTTAATATCCCCCTTTTTCTGGAGAGTTGCATCTCTTATCATCTTTGTGACATAACTCTCTCTCCATATTGTCTTTACTGATTCCTTAAGTGCATCTCCACAGTCAAAGACCGTATTATTGGCAAAGGCAGCCGATGGATAAATATGACCATCAGAATAGAGACAAAGACTGTCCCAGCAGGCATTACCAAGGTCATATTTAATGCCCGACCTCCCATTTGCTCTTAATCTAAGAGATTCATAGTTGTCAAACTGCAACCCTTCATTATCAGTCCTTTTTTTAAAATCCATTACAAGTTTTATAAGTTCATTACTTGATGGAAACTCTTCTTTCATAGCTTTTAGCGCCCTTCCACGTCTATGCATCCACATGAGATGGAGTGATTTCACACCAAGTCTCTTTGCAAGTGATGGCATGCCCAATATATCTTCCATGTTTTCTTTTGCAGCCACTGATGTTATAGATAGATCAAATCCAAGTTTAGTTATATTTTTTACACCTTCTATTATTTTATAAAAACTCCCCTCTCCCCTGAATCGGTCATTTACCTCAGGTGTAGTACCATCAAGGCTGACCTGTATCTTTAATCTGTCTCTGTCTATACTGCTTATTTTTTTAAGATTACCTCCATTAAGGAGAGTAGCATTGGTCAGGATAATTAGTTCACTCTCTTTCTTATCTGTTATATAGTCAATCAATTCAAAGATATCTTTTCTTAAGAATGGCTCTCCCCCTGTTAAGTAGTATCGGCGAACACCTAACTCTTGTACCTCATCTATAATCCTGATAATATCCTCTGTATTAAGCCCTTTATCCTCTCCTGGTGAAGAATCACAAAGACAGTGATTACACTCAAGATTACATGAATTATTAGTGTGTATCCAGAATTCATTTAATCTGGTCAACCTTAAATAATCTCCCCTTCCTTTATAATCTGACCTTTCAGGAAATATGGAAGTTGATATCATCTTATGTCTTATACCTGAATTAATAAATGAATATACATGCAGCCATGATTTATAGAGATCAAGGTTGAAATATGTCGAATATTCTTTTACCAGATCATGAAATGACCTTTTTCCATTTATAAGATTAACAATGTATGCACCCCTCCTGTCACAGGTGATCCAATTAGGATATTCTCCATCAATAAAAACATATATACCCTCCTTTTCAAATTCCATCAATTGAGGAGTATATAATATTGTCTTATCAGATAACTCCATAGCTTATACCTCTCCTTATTTTTCTATAAGAAATCTTTTTACATATTATTCTAAGTTACTTCTAAAGTTTAAATCAAAAGAGATAATAAAGTCAAGATACCTTGTCAAACCAGAGTAATTCTCGGTGAAATAAAAAAAGTCTTTAATATCAATCGGTTACAAGGTATAAAATAAAGCTGTTTAAAAAAGGAAAAAGGCTGTATTGGGCTTGAAAAATAGCTTCTGAGAATAATTATCCTCAAATCACACGGTTTTGTTATGATTTGCTGTTTTTAATTCGATTTACTGAGAATAGCTGGAAAATATATTGACATAACGGCTCTGTTTATGATAGTGATAATTTTCTAAAAGTAGTTATAAATCTAAAAAATCAGAAGGAGATAAGTTTATGTGGAAAAAAAAGAGACTATTTGCACCTGGTCCGACTATGGTGCCGCCCAATGTGCTTTTGGCAATGGCACAACCTATTATTCATCATCGTGCCTCAGAATTTAAAGAATATATGAATGAGGTAAAAGAGGGGTTACAATGGCTTTTCCAGACAAGAAATGATGTGCTTATACTTGCATCCACAGGCACAGGAGGAATGGATGGGTCTGTATCAAACTTTGTATCACGTGGAGAAAAAGCCTTGACAGTCAATGGAGGAAAGTTTGGTGAGAGGTGGGGAAAGATATGTAAGGGATATGGTGTCAATGTGGAAGAGATAAAGGTGGAATGGGGATATGCTGTAGATCCTTGTCAGATAGAGACATCTCTTAAGAGGTCTCCTGATATAAAGGCAGTATATGTGCAGGCAAGTGAGACATCTACGGGTGTTGCTCATGATATAAAGGCAATAGCAGAGATCGTCAGGAGATATGATGATACAGTCCTTGTGGTTGACGCAATAACAGCGTTGGGTGTCTTTGATATCAGGACTGATGATTGGGATCTGGATGTTGTTATTACAGGGTCTCAGAAGGCATTAATGCTTCCTCCAGGACTTGCATTTGTAAGTATTAGTGAAAAGGCATGGAAGAGAGCTGACAGGGTGAACAATTCCAGATTTTATTTTGATTTTAAGAAGGAGAGGGATAGCCTTTCCAAAAATCAGACAGCATATACAGCCTCGGTTTCCTTAATTCAGGGTCTAAGAGAGGTACTAAGGATGATGAAAGATGAGGGACTCACTGATATCTTTGCCCGTCATAAGGTTCTTGCAAGTGGTATAAGAGAAGGGATAAAGGCCACAGGACTTTCTATATTTCCAAAGGAGTCTCCATCTGATGCATTGACAGCTATATCTGCACCTGAGGGATTTGATGGTCAGAAGATTTATAGTCAATTAAGGGAAAAATATGCTATAACTGCTGCAGGGGGTCAGGATCATCTCAAAGGGAAGATATTCAGGATTTCCCACATGGGATATTCAGATATATTTGATGTGATCATAGCAATCTCTGCGATTGAGATGGTATTAAAGGATATGGGTTATCCTGTTAAACCGGGCAGTGGAGTAAGTATAGCAGAAGAGATACTGATGAAATCGTAAGTTTGACATGAAAATAGGGTTCGAGGTTCAAGGGGTCAAAATGTAGGGGTAGACCTATGTGTCTGCCCTCCGACTCCCATATTTTCATCCCACTTTGTGCCGATGACTGTTTCATGGTATTTTCGGATTAAATCTTAGAGAGGGGGAAAAGGTGTTAAAGGTTCTTATTACAGACGGTCTTTCACAAAAGGGTATTAAAATATTTAATGATGCCGGGATAGAGACAGATATCAGAAAGTTGTCTCCGGATGAACTGATAGATGAGATCAAAAACTATGATGGTATTGTTGTGAGAAGCGGGACAACGGTTACATCTTCAGTAATAGAGGTATCTGATAGGTTAAAGGTGATTGGAAGAGCAGGGAGCGGTCTGGATAATGTAGATATAAACTCTGCAACAAAGAGAGGGATAGTGGTAATGAATACTCCGGGGGGAAATACTGTTACTACTGCGGAACATACTATTGCCATGCTTCTTTCTCTTACAAGGATGATACCTCTGGCAACGGCATCTACCAAAAGCGGTAAGTGGGAAAAAGGAAAGCTCATGGGATCTGAGCTATATAATAAGACACTGGGGGTTATAGGAATAGGTCAGATCGGCAGTTATGTGGCAAAGTTAGCACAGGGGCTAATGATGAATGTTATAGCTTATGATCCATACCTCTCTCAGGAGAAGGCAGTAAAAATGGGGATAGAAAGCTCTGACCTTGATGAACTGTATAGGAGGTCAGACTTTATTACTGTTCATTCACCTCTGACTCCGGAGACCTTAAATTTAATAGATACCACAGCCATAGAAAAGATGAAAGATAATGTATATATTATTAATTGTGCAAGAGGCGGGATTATAAATGAGACTGATCTTTACAATGCATTAAAGAATGGAAAGGTCAGGGGAGCTGCTCTTGATGTATTTGAAAAGGAGCCTGTAGCCCCTGACAACCCTTTACTTTCACTGAATAATGTGATCTGTACCCCCCATCTCGGTGCTGCTACTAAAGAGGCACAGGAGAATGTGGCTATAGCAATAGCTTCTCAGATAGTAGATTATTTGATAAATGGTATTGTGAGAAATGCAGTAAATATCCCTTCTGTCTCTCCGGATGTCTTGCCTGAGATTCAGCCCTATATTAATCTTGGTGAGAAGTTAGGGACATTCCAGACCCAGATATATGAGGGTGGCCTCGAAAAGGTAACAATAGAATACAGAGGCAAGGTATCCACGCTATTTACTCCTCCTATTACCATAGCTGTTCTTAAAGGATTATTAAGTCCTGTATTAAAAGAGACAGTTAATTATGTTAATGCCCCTATTATCGCCAGAGAAAGGGGTATAGAGGTAGAGGAGTTAAAGATTGACGAGGCTGGAGATTTCTCCAGTCTGATTGTTATAAGGGTGAAGGCTAAAGATAAAGAAGGAAAGATAACTGGCGCCCTTTATAGCAGTAAAGATCCTCGTATAATAGAGGTTGATAATTTTTCAATAGAGATAATTCCTGAGGGAACAATGTTGATGCTCTCTAATAATGATAGACCAGGTGTGATAGGAAGTATAGGGAAGATATTGGGTGACAAAAATATAAATATATCCCGTATGCAGTTTGGCAGAGAGAGACCTGGTGGAATAGCTATATCTGTAATAGGTATTGACACAGATGTTACTCCAGAATTCTTAGATAAGATAAAGCAGCTTCCAAATGTCCTCTCTGTAAAACAGATAAGTTTGTAGTCTTTTACTATGAAAATACATTTTCATACTTGGGGGTGAGCAAGTCTGCTCATGAGCGTTTACTATGAAAATCCCCCCTGCCCCCCTTTGCTAAAGGGGGAGTACAGGTTTTCCCTTTAGCAAAGGGGGGTAATTTTCATCCTCAGGGGAGAGACTGTTTAATAATATGAAAAACAAAAAGAGTATAATCCCAAAAGGGGTGGCTGCTTTTCTGCCTGAAAATGTAAAAATGAGAAGATATATTGAGAGGTCTATCCTTGATGTCTTCTTTCAATGGGGATTTCAAGAGATAATCACCCCGATATTTGAATATCTGGATGTAATATCAAAGGGTTTAGAAAAAGGTCCGGCAGATAAAGGATATAAGTTTGTTGACCGTTCAAGTGGACGAATCTTACTCCTGAGGTCAGATGTTACCTCACAAATTGCAAGGATAGCGGCAATGATGTTAACAGAGCATCCCAAACCCTTGCGGTTATGTTATAGCACTAATGTCTTTAGATATGAGGAAGAGCATGCAGGAAGAGAAAGAGAGATATTTCAACTTGGATGTGAGTTGATAGGGAGTGACGGACCAGAGGCAGATGCTGAGATGATCATTATTGCTGCATCATCTCTTAAAAGGCTTGGTTTAAATAACTTTAAGATAGCCATAGGAGATGTAGGATTTTTAAGAGGTCTTATAGAGGAATCAGCCCTCTCATTAGAGGCAGTGAAAGAGATAAAAGAGGCTATAATCAAGAAGGATATCCAGAGATTAAAGATGCTCTTAGAGATGGAAGATATAGGTGATGATATAAAAGATAGTATCATGAAAGTGCCGGATATCTTTGGCAGGGAAGATATCTTTGACAGGGCAGAAGATATAGCAAATAATAAGAGATGTGAGAGGGCATTAAATAGACTGAAAGATGTTTATAATATCTTAAAGGATTATGGTCTATATGATCATATACTGATAGATTTAGGAGAGATCAGAGGATTTGATTATTATACAGATATTACCTTTGAAATCTTTACTGAGGAGATAGGATATGAATTAGGAGGCGGAGGAAGGTATGACAACCTCCTTAAAAGATTTGGTTGTGATTCTACATCAACAGGTTTTGCCTTTGATCTTGACAGGTTACAACTATCAATTGAAAAGATTCATGGAGAGATCGATTTTTCAGAAGGAGACTACCTTATCATTGACCTTAAAAAGGAGAGAAAAGGTATCCTTCCTTTAACAAGCAGATTACGGGAAAGTGGTTATAGGGTAATTGAACAGTATGATTTTAGTAATTTGGAAAGCTCTATAGACTTTGCCCGTAAGACCAGAATAAAGAATATCTTATTATTGGGAGAAAAGGGCATTTCAAAAGAAAAAGGGGTATTAATAAACCCCAAAACAGGTAAGACAAGGATAATAAGTCTGGATAAATTTTCCCCTCATCCTAACCCTCTCCCATCAAGAGAGAGGGCAGGGTGAGGGGAAGGGTGCAGGAAAAACCTTTAAACCTGCTGCACCCTGCACCCTGACGACTGTACCCTGTAAACGGTTACGAAGATATGAAAACCATGAATAAGAGCACAGATATATCTATTACTAAACTGCCGCCGCAGAATCTTGATGCAGAACAGTCTGTTTTAGGATCAATATTATTGGATAATACAGCCCTGTATAAATCCCTTGAGATAATAAGAGAAGAAGACTTCTATTCTACTGCCCACCGTCTGATATTCTCTGCAATGGTAGATCTAAGTGAAAAAAATGAGGCAGTAGACCTTATCACATTAACAGAGCACCTGAAAAAGAAGAATGAATTGGAAGGAGTGGGTGGAGCATCATATCTAACTCTACTCTCAAACAGTATTCCAACTGCTGCTAATGTAAAATTTCACTCAAGGATAGTTCATGAAAAGGCTTTGCTGCGTAACCTTATTAATACATCAACCGAGATAGTAAGGTTAGGATATGAAGACAACGAGGATGTTGAAGAATTATTAGACTATGCTGAGAGAAATATATTTGCTATATCTGAGAGGAGGGTCAGGCCATTTTTTGCTCCTGTAAAAGAGATAGTCAAAGACAGCTTTGAAAGGATAGAGAAATTATATGAAAAGAAAGAGCGGGTAACTGGTGTGCCTACGGGTTTTACAGATCTGGATAATATGACATCAGGACTTCAACCAGGTGATCTGATTATTATAGCAGGAAGGCCATCCATGGGCAAGACAGCCTTCTCTCTATGTATTGCACAATATGCCAGTATAGAGAAGAATGAGACCGTTGCTATATTCTCACTTGAGATGTCCAAAGAACAGTTAGTCTTGAGGATGCTCTGCTCAGAGGCGCATGTTGATGCCCATAAGTTGAGATCAGGATATCTTGAAAGGAGTGACTGGCCGAAATTGACTACTGCTGCTGGCAGGTTGACTGAGGCTTCTATTTTTATTGATGATACGCCGGCAATGTCAATCCTTGAGATGAGGGCAAAGGCAAGAAGGTTAAAGGCAGAGCATGGATTAACCCTGCTTATAGTGGACTATCTTCAGTTGATGAGGGGAAGAGGCAGCTCAGATACCAGAGAACAGGAGATATCTGCGATATCCCGTTCATTAAAGGCATTGGCTAAAGAGCTTAGTGTCCCTGTTATTGCGCTCTCCCAGTTGAGCAGGGCAGTTGAGTCCAGAGGTGATAAGAGGCCTTTATTGTCTGATCTCAGAGAATCAGGGGCAATAGAACAGGATGCCGATATAGTCCTGTTTCTTTATAGGGAAGAGATATATAATCAATGTGAATGTCCGAAAGACAGTCTATGTGGATGTGGCAGAAGGGGACTTGCAGAGATTAATATAGGTAAACAGAGAAATGGTCCAGTAGGCATTGTAAAACTTACCTTTCTTGACAAATATACAAAGTTTGAAAACCTTGAACATTTCCATGAAGCAGAGAATTGACAACAATTAAAAACCTCTAACAAATAACCCCTTTTTTATTAGATATTGAATAGGATTCTCAATAAGGGCTGAGATTAAGAAATCCCTGAGGTGGCTGGAATAATGACCGAGCAAGTTTTACACTCTTTTGATTCTTATATTCCATTACAATAGTTGTATAATCGAATTGGGAATAAAGAATACGGAGAGGCATCTTCAGGGCATTAGAACCCCAGATTAATGTATATTCACTAATTTTTCTCCCCGATCTCTTCTTTTTTTTGAGTTGTTGCAAACTTCGCACCCTTAAATAAAGATCAGTTTTTTGACCATCAGCAGTTACCCTTGCAAGGTCTATCTTTTCTATTTTAATATTAGGATTTTCTTCAAATGGAATTAAGCCCTCTCTTTGAACTTTTGCTAAATAGTTTTTATGAATCGGATATTCAAAGTATATCTTATCCTTAAAGAATATTCTGTATTCTTTAAGGTCCTTAAAATTAAAGATCGTTGCCTCTTTTCTTTGATTATCAGTGTCATTTTTTTCATAACGGACAAATTTCCCCCATTTATATGCCCTCACCGCAGTAGTAGACACATTTCCAAATCTGTCAATAATTGTGGTCTTCATATCAAACGTAATGCCCATAACATCTGTTTCAGATGTTTCAGACTCTTCAGGGAGTTGCTCTTCAGGGGGTTGAGCTGAAAGTAGATTAAAGCTCCCAATCCCTGTTATAACAATTAATATTAACGTGATATGCCTTAATACCCTGAAAATCATAATATAGATTTATGCCTCCTGAATACCACCCTCATTTAAACTTCCCTGTCTATATCCCTCTAAATCTATTGTTATATATATAAACCCTATCTCTTTAAATCCTTTAATGATCTTATTTCTGATATCCTCTTTTAATATTCTTGATATCTCATCAGGGGAGACCTCTATCTTTGCAGTCTCTCCATGATACCTGACTCTATATTGGCGGAATCCCTCTCCCCTGATGATATTCTCAGCCTTATTGATCTTATCCAGCCTCTTATATGTTATCTCTGTGCCATAAGGGAATCTTGAAGAAAGACAGGCAAATGAAGGTTTGTCCCAATTAGCAAGCCCTATTGCTTTACTTATATGTCTTACTCCCTCCTTATCTATCCCTGCCTCTTTTAAAGGACTCCTTACTCCCAACTCTCTTGCAGCATCCATACCTGGTCTATAATCTCTTGAATCATCCATATTCGTTCCATCTGCAATATATTCTATCCCCATCTCATTTGCCGCATCTCTTAATCTTGCAAAAAGCTCTTTCTTACAATAATAACATCTCCTTGTATCATTCTTATTGAATCCTGATATTTCAAGTTCATTAGAGTCAATAATAATATGCCTTATACCGCAACATGAGGCAAACTCCTTTGCCATTATTAACTCATGCTCAGGGTAGGTGGGTGATTTTGCAGTGACAGCAACGGCTTTATCCTTTAATATGTCATGAGATATTTTAAGGATCAGGCTGCTGTCAACTCCACCAGAGAAGGCAATAACCACTCCCTCCATTCCTTTTATTATCTCCTGAAGTATTTTATATGAATCCTCTATCCTCCTCTCCAAAACAAGCCCCTTTCTCATATCCTATATTCTTCTATCTCTCTCTCCACAGACCTTTTAGTTCCCTTAAACTCTGACTTATTCCTATTCAGTTGATGTTCAAGATAAGGATCTCCTGCCACAGGTTTACTGTAATGGAGTATTAATCCCGTAATAATATCAAGTATCTCACTGTCAAGATTGCCCTTAATCAAAGCGGCAGGTCCTGGAAAGTTTACAGGAGATATAAAATGCTCTCTCTCTTTTTTTAGATTATTCAGCATATCATTCTCTTCTTGTTTTCTTCCCAGTATTACCTTTGTCATCTCGTTTATTCTGAAATGACGCCCTATCTTAAGGAGTTTAATATCAGTCATGTTATATGACTTCTCATATTTAAAGAGGTCTCTTATCTTCTTTGAGTAATTGATATCCGTTAAAAGACAACCTCCTGCTGCACACAGATATCCATTTAACCCATAGCTATCTGCCGCATCGATCTGTTGTCTTCTTGACCTTCCACTTATAGCAAGAAGGCGATTCCTGTCAATAATCCCTTTCAGCTCAGGTATAGTAGGCGGAAATAATTTTGCAGAGAGAGGCCTTACTATCAGACCCTCTAAACCGCTATCCCTTTCAATAATCCTGAGTGTATCCCTCCTCTGAGACATAGGCCTTTGTCCAAGCACCTCCCCTGTAATCAGAAAGGATGCACCGATCTCTTCCATGACTTTCTTCGCTTCTCTGTGCATAAAGATTCGGCAGTCTACGCATGGATTCATATTCTTTCCGTACCCATACACAGGATTTTTGATTATCTCCACATATTCCATCCCCTTGAATTTTACCTTTATCTCTATACCTAATTGTTCAGCAACCATACTCGCCTGATGTTTACACCCTGAAGATCTGCCTGTACAATTGCAAAAAGGAGTAATAAAGTTTATTGCTGCCACATCTATATCCTGATCCAGTATGGTCTTAACAGCAAGTGTGCTGTCAAGACCACCTGATAACAATGCAAGACATCTTTCTTTCTTCATCTCCTTACCCTTCCTTGCTTACCAGTGAAACTGTTTGATTTTCTATAATAATGTGGTGTTTGTGGATCGCAGTGGAACAAACATCCACTGGATGCAATTGTTAGACGTTTAATGGTCGCTGTCCATATTTACAATAAAGATTTTCCCCCATTCTGTTTGCTAACCAATAAACAAATTTGTCTATCATAAAGATTTAACCTCATTTTTCCTAAGTATCATTCTGTAATACCTTCTTGTGGTAATATCTGTTTCCCATGTCTTACAGTCAATATAGAAACGTTGTTTGGACTGATTTTGCAGATGATTTTATAGTTATCGTATAGGATTTCTTGAATATCCATTCTTTTAGTTTCGGGCACCTTCCATCCACCTTTTGGAAAATTCTTTAATCGCTTCACCTTTTTGAATACTATATCAACCCATTTAGCTGCCTCTTTCGGGCTATCTTGGGCGATGTACTGTGCAATTTCAGACACACGTTCAATAGCGAGGGGAGACCACACTATTTTCATTTGTCAATTCTCTTTAATTCCTGGTCTTTTGCCTTCTCGTGCTCAATGCCTTTACCTTTCTCAATTTGACTCTCAGCCGTCTGGATATCTTCAAGAAGTTCTACCTTTTCCAGCATAGTTTCGTACTCGTTAACATCCAGTAACACTGCCACACCTTTTCCATGTTGGGTGATAACGAGAGGTCTTTTGGTGTCGTGGACTTGTCTCAAAAAGGATGAAACACCAGCCCTAAATTCAGACATAGGTCGAATGTCTTGCTTGAATATTAATCTTCGCATAGTAACCTCCCTAATGTACAATATGTTGTTATGTAAAGTGTACATCTATGTGATAGAAATTGCAAGTTTAGAGTTCCCCCCAAAACAGAGATAGAAAGCCCCCAAAAAGAGAAAAACCCTCTTGGATAAAGGGTTAGGATGATATATAGTAATTACCCAATAAGTTGTGGAAAGGTAAATATCAATCCGAAGAACAAATCCCCCTATATCCCCTTGCTAAAGGGGGGAATATAGGCGCGACAACGTCCCTGACTGGGACAATCTTTCGAACAAGGATCAGGTCGACGTACTGCGTAATATGGATTTTGCGGAGTCCCGCGTGCACGCCGTCGACGCCGCCAAA
>JBHHUU010000047.1:0-14786 GCA_046753905.1 Nitrospirota bacterium
TCATTCCTCCCTTTTTTAATCCATTTATCAATTGTTGTGACCCTTTTTGGTTATTTTCCCAAATTATTGGTTCTATCTGCAAGATTGAACCAGCAGGACGGTTATTCAATAATATCTTATTGTTATTAAAGCAATGTTTAACGAGAAAAATTCATAGGCTATTTAGTATGGTGAAATTCTTCCTCTACCTTTTCAGACAAAAATATCTTTAAAAGGGATTGGTAAGGGATATCCCGCTTATTTGCCAGTATCTTCAATCTTTCAATTAAAAACTCGGGCAGTCGTATTGAAATCATCCTTCTTGAAGGCTTTAAGTCTGGGAAATGTCCCCTAATCATTTTTGAGTTATCAAAATACTCTGTTGTATCATGAATAGCCCAGAAATCTCTTTCATCATCTTCTGATTGAAACTCTGGAATTGTTTTAAGCCGTTTGCTCATAAAGTCTCCTTTCTTTGATATTCATATCTCTTGCAGAAATAACCCTTATTAATTTTCCATTACCTCTGATAGTAAAGATTATTGTGAGTAATCTCTCTGATTCTGTCCTTCCAAGTGCTCTGAAACGTTGTTCAACCTGACTATGCCTCTCATCAGGTGTAATAAAGAGAGGGTCATTTAAAAATATCTCTTCACACTCAAGATAACTTACCTTATGCCTCTCCCAATTCTTTTCGATATTACCGCTATCCCACTCAAAACCATTAACATCAGATAAAATATCCATAACCTGCCTATAATTATCGTGTATATTTTGATTATATACAAATATCACTCAAACATCAATGATTTATTGCTTCAATCAATTTAATAGCAGAAGGGCGTAATTTGACAGAGCAAAAAACATTTCCTAATTCAAGTAAACATTCATGAACGAGTTGTTCACCATAGAGCATGAAAATTAATCTCCTCTAGCAAAGAGGGAAACTTATACTCCACCTTTATATTTTTTATTATCCTCTTTTTTGCGTATTTTTTCTATTGCCCTGCCTAACATTCAGCAATTCTAATTATGGTTAATCATTACCTAAAATCTGTCCATAAATTCAGTTTGTATGTCATTCCTGCACAAGCAGGAATCCAGAAGTCTTTGATTTTACTGGATTCCCGTTTTCACGGGAATGACGATAAAAGTACTTTCTAAATAATAGATTACCATAATTAGAATATCCAGATATTTACCCCATCCCTTGAAATACTTAAGACATTGTGAGATAATTTCCTTCCATAAGGTTATTTCAATATCGTGAGAGGAATGAGATGTCTGAGTTAAAGTTTGAAGATGCGTTAAAGAGCCTTGAAACCATAGTCTCTCAGTTAGAAAAGGGTGATATATCTCTTGAGGATTCTTTGAAATTTTTTGAAGATGGGATAAAGCTATCCCGTGATTGTCTTAAGATGCTTGATGAGGCAGAAAAAAAGGTTGAAATTCTTCTTAAAGATAAAACTGGTAAAAAGATGACAAAACCATTTCAATTAGAATTTGAAGGAACTGAGGATTTAGAACAAGAATAGATACGCAAATGGCAAATATAGAGTCTTATTTAAATGAAAAGAGACAGATTATAGACAAAAAGATGGCAGGTTATCTGGTCTCTCCTGATAAATATTCAGAGCCTTTGTCTGAGGCAATAAGTTATAGTCTGTTTGCTGGCGGAAAGAGGATAAGACCAATATTAACTCTGGCTGCATTAGAGGCAGTAGGAGGAGATATAGAGACAGCCCTTCCTGTGGCATCGGCAATAGAGATGATTCATACATATTCATTAGTCCATGATGATCTCCCTTCTATGGACAACGATGATTACAGGAGAGGAAAGTTAACAAACCATAAGGTGTTTGGAGAAGCTATTGCGATCCTTGTGGGTGATGCGCTCCTAACATTAGCCTTTACAATTATATCAGACAGCAGTATTAACAAAAGAATTGATCCGGAGAGGAGTATCTCTGTTATTCATGAATTGGGCTATGCTGCAGGATGGATGGGAATGATAGGGGGGCAGGCATCTGACATCCAGATCAAAAACAGGAAGATAGATGAGGATACCCTGCATTATATTCATACAAGCAAAACAGGCAGTCTTATCAAAGCGTCTGTAAGGATAGGAGGCATACTGGGAAATGCTGCTGAGGAACAATTAAATGATCTGTCTCTATATGGAGAAAAGATAGGGCTTGCCTTCCAGATAGCTGATGATATTATTGATGTTGAGGGGAGCATGGAAAGTGTCGGCAAGGCTACAGGTAAGGATGAGACAAAAGAAAAATGGACATATCCCCTCTTATTTGGGCTTGAAGAGGCAAAGAGAATGGAGAAAATATTAGTAAAAGATGCCATCTCTTCCTTAGACAGATTTGATAAATCTGCTGATAAATTAAGAGATATTGCACAATATATAATTACAAGGAAAAAGTGAAAAGAGGTCTGTTTTTAGTATCCCTGATTATGAAATAATCATGCCGACAAATAGGCACAAAGGGGGATGAAAATTTATCATCCTACAACCTTCCTATACAGGGAATTTAAACACACTATTTTATCCCTTCCCATCAAGGAAGGGGAAAGTTCCCTCTCCCCTTTGTGGGAGAGGGTCAGGGTGAGGGGATATTTTCGGACTAAATAAAGATATGGGACTTTTAGAAACAATCAACAGCCCGATTGATTTAAAAAAACTCTCCAGAGAAGAGCTCCCATCTCTTGCAAGAGAAGTAAGAAAAAGAATTATCCGCACTGTTTCTGAGAGGGGAGGACATCTTGCCCCTAACCTTGGTATTGTAGAGCTTACGATAGCCATCCATTATGTCTTTGATGCCCCTGATGATAAAATTATATGGGATGTGGGTCATCAGTCGTATGTCCATAAATTATTGACAGGAAGAGAGAAGGATTTTTCCACACTTCGTCAATATGGAGGGATATCCGGGTTTCCACGAAGAGAAGAGAGTGAATATGATTCATTTGGAACAGGTCACAGTGGTACTTCTATCTCTGCTGCCTTAGGTATGGCTATGGCAAGAGACTATCTTGGTGAACATAATAAAATAATAGCTGTTATTGGAGATGGCTCAATGACTTCTGGAGTGGCATTTGAGGGTCTAAATCACGCTGGAGTCATAAAAAAAGATATGATAGTGATACTGAATGATAATGAGATGTCAATCTCAAAAAATGTAGGTGCAATATCAGCCTATTTGAGCCGTTTAATAACAGGGGAACTATATACAAAGGTAAAAAGAGAGACCGAGCATATCCTTCATAATATCCCTAAGATTGGTGAACCAGTGCTGGCTATAGCTAAAAAGGCTCAGGAATCAGTTAAGGGGCTTATCGGGCATGGGATAATCTTTGAAGAGTTAGGATTTAGATATGTCGGTCCGATAAATGGACATAGATTTGAGCATCTTCTTACAACTTTAGAAAACATAAAGAAACTTTCTGACCCATTCCTGATCCATGTCATTACTGAAAAAGGAAGGGGATATAAACCGGCTCGAAATGACCCTGCCTCCTTTCATGGAACACCTCCGTTTCATCTATCTTCAGGAAAACCTAAAAAGAAGAGGAGATATCCTTCATACACACAGGTATTTTCAGACAGCCTGATAAAAATAGC
Organism: Nitrospirota bacterium; assembly: GCA_046753905.1. Taxonomy (GTDB): domain Bacteria; phylum Nitrospirota; class Nitrospiria; order JBHHUU01; family JBHHUU01; genus JBHHUU01. The sequence continues at coordinate 3,614 of JBHHUU010000047.1, forward strand.
CAACAAGGATAAAAGGATTGCTGCTATAACGGCTGCTATGACTGCAGGAACAGGTCTCCTTGATTTTTCAAGGAGGTTTTCAGATCGTTTTTATGATGTTGGAATTGCTGAAGAGCATGCAGTTACTTTTGCTGCTGGTTTATCGGTCGCAGGAATGAGACCTGTGGTAGCAATATATTCTACATTCTTACAGAGGGCATACGATCAGATAGTCCATGATGTATGTCTCCAAAATATCCCTGTGACTTTTTGTATTGACAGGGCTGGAATAGTAGGTGATGACGGTCCTACACATCAGGGGATATTTGATTTTGCCTATCTCAGGCATATCCCCAGTATGATAGTAATGTCTCCAAAGGATGAAAATGAGCTTCAACACATGCTATATACAGGATTGAATGTTGAAAGACCCGTTGCTATAAGATATCCAAGGGGTGAGGGTATAGGGTGCAGGATTGATAAAGAACCTGAAGAGATATCCATAGGAAAAGGAGAGATACTGGTTGAAGGAAATTGTAATATAGCTATAGTGGCAATCGGCAACTCAGTATATCCATCTTTAGAAGCGGCAGAGATATTATCAGAGGAAGAAAATATAATCCCTACAGTAATTAACGCCCGATTTGTAAAGCCTCTGGACGGCCCGCTTCTTTTAGATATAACAAAAAATTGTGACACAATTATTACTGTTGAAGAGCATACCCTTGATGGTGGATTTGGCAGTGCTGTAATGGAATTCTTTGAGTTACAGGGAAGAAATGAGATAAGCAATATAAAGATAAAGAGGATTGGTATCCCTAATATCTTTATAGAGCATGGCTCACAGAGTATATTAAGACACAAATATAAACTTGACCCTCAGGGTATAGCAGAAGAGATATTGAAGTTTTTGAGAGAAGAAGAGATTCTCAGGCTTAACTGTGAAGTAACTGAAGTCTAACTCTCATATCTCCCCTTTTACTTGTACCAAACATGTCCCATAAAAGGGGATTGATTAGATAGAAAGAGAAGCAATATTAATGACTTGAATATCCACCATGAATTGCTAAGATATAGTTGACGTAACTATTTAGCTAATACAGAGCGAGGGGTGGAAAAGAGTTTATAGCGTCACCTTAATGTTTAGCTCTCACTACTAATAGAGACCTGATGTGAAATGATGCTGTTGTATCTTAATAAACTTATTATAATCATACGCATTATAAAGTCTTTGAAACCCCTTGCTCTGTATTAGCTGAATAGTTACTAATTGACAAAGATGACAAAATGGGAATATAAGGTTGAATATCTGAGTGATGTCCAGATAGAAAATCAACTGAATTTTTTAGGAAGTGAGGGCTGGGAATTAATTCAGATAATATTTATAAAAGATAAAGAATATCCCTTTCAATGTTTTTTTAAACGGAGCAAAGAATCATTATCTCTGTTAAATTTTTCGGGGTAACCCTTACCTTGAAATATTGTCTTTTATTATCATGTCTACCCTGTCTCTCGCTATATCAATCCTGTCCCTGACCATTGAATTCGTAATATATATATCACCCTCTATATCTTTCAGGTAGGATTCAAGAGAGATAAGTCTTTCTTTAAGAAGAGCCTTATCAGATAATTCAATTACTTTGCCTATATTTTTTCTGGACTCTTTTACCTCTGCCTCTGCAGAGCCAAAGTTTTTATTGCTTATATCTGTGCCTGCCTTATTAAGACTGTCTCTTGCCTCTGTAAGGTCTCTTTTTATTCTGATCCTTCTTACCTCTTTCTCGAGGTGTGCTGTCTTATTTAACACCTCAGATTTAAGTTCTATGAACCCTCTTTTCAGTTCTCCTACTCTGTGTGAGCCAAGAAAGTATCCACTCAAAAAAACAACTATTAGAAAAAAGATAGTTATAATTTTTTTTATAATCCACAAAATCTGCCTCCTCTTGTATAATTTCCGATTGATAAAAATATCACTTTGCTTACATTGTTGTCAATTATTTGCCTAATAAGCAGGATTTATTGTAATATTATCAATAGGAGGATTTTCAAATGAGAAATAATATCATATCTATTATTGGCGGAGGAAGCTGGGGAACAACCCTCGCACATTTAGCATCTGAAAACAGATATACTGTAAGACTATGGGTATATGAAAAAGAACTGGCAGATTATATCCAGAAAAAGAAGGAGAATATTACATACCTTCCGGGCGTTAAACTGCCGGATTCTATCATTCCTACTTCATCATTAGAAGAGGCAGTAGTTGACAGCAGTCTGATAATATTTGTTGTCCCCACTCATGTAACAAGAGATGTCCTGATAAAACTCAGACCTTATGTCAGGTCTAATATCACTATACTAAGTGCTGCAAAAGGAATAGAAGACAATACATTAATGCTTGTCTCCGAGATTATGAGAGAGACACTTCCTCATATTAATCATAATAATTTTGCATGTTTATCAGGACCAAGTTTTGCCAGAGAGGTCTCTAAGAGACTCCCTGCTGCTGTCTCACTGGCATCATCTAACAAGGAGCTGTCACGCATGGTTCAATATATATTGACAACCCCTTATTTTAAGATGTATACCACCAATGATATTATAGGGGTACAGATAGGAGGGGCATTAAAGAATGTGATAGCTATTGCTGCCGGCGGGGTAGATGGTCTGGGACTCGGTTATAATACCAGGGCTGCGCTAATTTCTCGCGGACTTATAGAGATAATCCGTCTTGGTATTGCTATGGGCGCAAATATAGATACCTTTTATGGTCTTTCAGGCGTAGGCGATCTTGTGCTTACCTGTACAGGAGATCTCAGCCGAAATAAAATGGTGGGTTATAAGATTGGGCAGGGGTTAAAATTAAAAGATATACTCTCTCAAATGAAGATGGTTGCAGAAGGAGTAAATACCACAAGGTCAGCAAGGAAATTGTCTGAAAAATATCATATCCGTATGCCTATTACAAATGAGGTCTATGAGGTCCTTTTTAATAACAAAAGACCTGAAAAGGCAGTATCTGACCTTATGACAAAAGATGCAGGTGATGAATTAGAATAGTGAATATCTTTACAATATTCACCCTGATTGGCGGTATATCACTCCTCTTATATGGGCTTCATTTAACAGGAGAGGCCCTTCAGGGATTGGCAGGGACGCGTTTAAGATATATCTTAAACTCTGTTACCAGAAACAGGGTCTATGGTGTTCTGACAGGTGCATTGTTTACAGCATTGATTCAGAGCAGCAGTGCCACTACTGTTATGCTGGTTGGATTTACAAGCGCTGGTCTGATGACACTAAGTCAGAGCATTGCTGTAATACTCGGGGCAGACATAGGAACTACGCTTACCGTCCAATTAATAGCATTTCATATCATTGATTATGCACTCCTAATAATTGGTATCGGTTTTTATATATTCTTTGCAAGTAAGAGCAGGAAGTTGAAATTTATTGGAAGCGCCATTATGGGCTTTGGTTTTATATTCCTCTCACTTAATATCCTTTCAGACAGCATGTCTCCCCTTGCTAATAATAAGATAGTTAATGATCTTATTATTAGAGCTGCTGAAAGACCTCTTCTAAGTATAATACTCTCAGCCGTTCTGACCGCCCTGCTGCACAGCAGTAATGCTGCTATAGGTATTGTTATTGTCTTTGCATCTCAGGGCATTATCAATCTCTCTGCTGCTATTCCTATTGTTATAGGGGCAAATATAGGGACATGTGCCACTGCCCTTATCTCATGTATAGGAAACAATGCAGAGGCAAAAAGGGTTGCCCTTGCCCATACCATGTTTAAAATATTAGGCACAATAATGATATATCCATTCTTAGAACAATTTGGCAGTTTTATTAGCAGCAGTGCATCAGGTATAACAAGGCAGATTGCAAACACACATACATTTTTTAATTTAGGAATAGGTATCATCTTCCTCCCATTTTCAACAATATTTGCAGGACTGATTACAAGATTGATTCCAGAAAAACCAGCGGGGAGAGAGATATTCAGACCCAGATACCTTGACGATCATGTCCTTGACTCACCTCCCTTAGCACTTGGACAGGCAACCAGAGAGGCACTGAGGATGGCTGATATAGTGCAGGATATGCTCAGAGATACTATCAATGTATTCATGAAAGACAATCAGGAATTATTAGAGGATATAGAAAAGAGGGATGACTGGGTTGATAATCTTGATAGAGAGATTAAACTATATATTACAAGATTGTCAGAACAGATACTTAGCGAGGAACAATCAGCAAGAGAGGTTGCCATACTCTCATTGATAAATGACCTTGAAAATATAGGTGATATTATAGATATAAATCTTATGGAGCTTGCAAGGAAAAAAATATATCAGGGTCTCCACTTTTCAGATAAGGGCTTAAAGGAGATAATTGAACTTCATTATTTAGTGGCAAAAAACTTTGAACAGGGGGTCTCAGCCTTTGCAGGTCAGGATGTTGAACTCGCGGAGAAGGTGATAAAAGAAAAGACACATATAAACCAGAAAGAGAGAGAGCTAAGGACAGCCCATATCCATCGATTACATAAAGGATTAAGAGAGTCTATTGAGACAAGTGCTGTTCACCTTGATGTGCTTACAAACCTCAAAAGAATCAATTCCCACATCACAAGTATTGCATATCCTATTATACAGGCTTAATAACTAACTCAGAGCAAGGGGTTCCAAAGACTTTATAATGCGTATGATTATAATTAAGTTTATGTAATTACCAATCTGTATTAGCTGAATAGTTACCATGCTTAAATAAAGTGCCTGAAGTGAGCTAAAGCGCTTAAAGTTATGGAAAAAAATTATAACTTTAGGCACTTCAGACTTTAGGCACTTCAGACTTTTTCTCTACATTTTGCAGATACTCTGCAAAAAAGGCAATGATAAGTGTACTCATGAGACCTATTGCCCCTGCTATCAATACATTCATCCTCTTATTAGGCTTAATAGGTCTTTCGCTGACCACAGCCTGACTTCTAATTCTTGTATTTTCTGTTAAGGACTTGAAATTCTCTATCTCTGCCATTGTCTCCTTTAATCCCTCATTATGAATCTGTAATTCAGAGTTTTGACTCTCTATATCCAATATCTGATTCTCCATGTTTGTAATATTTTTTTCCCTCTCTGCATTTCTTATTTTTATATCATTTAGTTCCCGTCTGAGCCATATTAATTGGGTCTGCTGATCTTTTATATTGGTCTGTAAAAAGAGCATCTCAAGCGGTTCTATCTTTGATACATTTAATCTCTCTACCTGTTTGTTAACATCTGAGATACCATTTGTAAAGACACCTATCTGATCTCTGACAACCTTGATGTAACTATTATCTATTTTTATCTGTTCTTTCACCCTCTTTATCTTCTTCTTGATGTTTGTGCTCTTCTTTTTATTATCATTTATCTTATCCATATTCTTTTTTATCTGTTCTTTGACTGAATTTAATCTCTGATTCAGGACTATAATTGTATTATCATATTTCTTTTTATGTTCCTTTATTATACTATTAGCCAGAAAATTCAGAGCATCTCTTATCTCTCCCTGCTCCCCTGACTGATAAGTTATCTTAATCAATGGATTTGACTTTGTGTTTACTTTTATCCTGTTGTTAATATATGATACATCATCCTCAGACTTTAATATCTCTTTGAGTTTTAAAGACATTTCATCACTCTTAATGATCTCTTCTACTGTCTTTGGTTCTTCAATAAGTCCTTTCTCCAGTATATAGGTCTTACCTACTTCCAGAATAAGTGAACCCTTATATATCCCAGACATCATAAGACTGACTATACCTGCCGTGATCATACATAAAAGAGTTCCCAGTACGATAATATACTTTCTCTTCCAGATAACCCTGATATAATCTATCAGCTCTATCTCTTCCTCATGTTGTAATTCTTGTGCCATATCTTAAATATATACCTCCTCTTATCTCATCTCCATCCACAACATCCAAAATAGTCAGGTAGTTATATTATTTTACCGACAGTTTGTCAAGGTTTTACTGTCTCTGGTATATCATGGAATTTCATGTCAAGAAATACCTCTGCCTGAAACTCCTTTGCAATGTTTTTTATTACTGCAGGACCTTCCCTGACAAAAAGCTCTAACCCTACCTTAAAGAGTCCAACATTATCTTTAAGCAGATCAATATATCGTTTAGCCTCTTCATAAGATGAAAAGTCTAAAGGAAAAATTATGCGCTCATGCGGAAGAAGGTAATTCTTTGTATTCATGGCTTCATGTTTTCCTCTGAAACAGTTATCATCTGATTTAACTTTATATTCTCTCTCTTAACTATCTCTCCAGATGGAAACCTTACATCTATTGCAACATCCCCTTTGTAGTCACCAAATCCAAACTCCACAGGGATTGAATGCTGATTGCCTGTTCCCTTACCACCCTCTACATCCCTTATCTGGATCATATCCCCTGCAATCACCTTTATCCTGCTTCCAATAGCTGATCTATTGCTCTTTGTCCCTACTGCCCTGACATGAAGCCATGTATTATCATTACCCATGTTCTCAAATAATCTGACACCATTATTACCAGCCACTAAGAGATCAAGATCACCATCATTGTCTATATCAGCAAACGCGTTTCCCCATCCCCTCTTTACCCTTACACCAGCAAGCCATGTAATATCAGTAAAATTACCATCTCCATCATTCCTGTATAAAAAACTATTTCCATATATAGAGGTGATAAATAGGTCAAGATCACCATCATTGTCATAATCACCAAATGATGGCTCTGAATGGCTCTCTTCAAACTTGATGCCTGATCCATTGAATCTATTATCAAAGAACCTTTTGTCAGAGGCAGTCTTATTTTCTAACAGCATACTCTTATCTGAAAAACCTATATACCTGGGATGAGCGAGATTTGCTGAAAACAGGTCAAGATCACCATCATTGTCATAGTCGCCCCACTCTGAGCCTATAGTATGTCCATATAGCCCTTCCACCTCTTTGCCCTCCACCCCAGTCTCCTCAGCAATATTAGTAAAACTACCATCGCCATTGTTCCGCCAGAGGAAATTGGGATCTAACCTATAGTTGGAGACAAATATATCAATAAGCCCGTCATTATTATAATCTCCCCAGCTTACACCTCTACCACTCATCTTTTCTAAAGTAGTAAGTCCTGCCTCTCTTGCTGCATTTACAAAACTGTAATCTCCATTATTTTTCCATAATATATCAGGTGTCCCTATAGCAAGGCTATAGGCATTCCTTTTTTCATAATTGGCAACATATAGATCAATAAAACCGTTATTATCGTAGTCTCCCCATGCAGCTCCCTCATTCGGGTAATTATACAGGTACATAGATGCAATAGTACTTGTTGTTATATCAATAAATGTCCCATCCCCGAAATTTCTAAAAAACCTTCCGTAAGCCCCATTACCCCCACCTGTCATCATATAAAAGTCAAGAAACCCATCATTATTAAAATCTCCCCATACCCCTCCATCTGCATCTTTTATCTCTGGTATCTCTGCCTCCTTTGTAACATCAATAAATCTACCATCCTTATTATTTCTATATAATATATTCCCATTCAACAGGAGATCCTCATAACCATCATTATTATAGTCTCCCCATGCAGCTCTCATGGCTTTTCTACCTTTCAGACCAGCATTTTCGGTTATATCTCTGAATATGGTTATCTTCTCTTTCCTAGCATAAAACTCATTTATCTTTTCTCTTACCCCATATTTCTCCATTACAAGTCTTTTTAAGGACTCTTCTGCCTCCCTGATCTCATCTCCATCCTTTACAGACCTGAGATATGCATCAATTGCCCTGTTCTTCTCTCCTCTTTTTTCATATAACTGCCCAATATGATACCATAACCCATGGTCATCTCCTATAAATTCTATTGCCCTGTTATATGCTTTATCAGCGTTTTTATAATCACCTGACTTAAAATACGCCCATCCCAGTGTATCATAATATCTCCCCTCTCTTTTCTTTAACATCTCTTCCCATTCTTCATCATTCATAAGCATAGGTCTATCATCTGGGTCAGGACTCTTTACTGATCTTATTGCCCTCTTGAGATATTTTATTGCCTTTTTAATCTCTATTCCTCTCTTTGTAAGCCTGTAGCCAAAGACAAAGTTGGCTGTCATATCTCCTGCATTCTCAGAGAGCCAGCGTCTCCCATAATTTATAAGCCCTTCATTATCATCTAATCTCTCTGCCATATCACGAAGAAGCATTTTATACACCATCTCCCTTGAATGCAGATCAGGAGGAAATAGTCTCAAAAATCTCTCTGCCATCTCTACCCTCTCTTTTGCATCACTCTCTGAGATTATATCCTCCATATAGTCATTTGAAATCTCTGAAACAATATTATCATCTGGCATAAGTTTAATTATAGGCTCAATAAGCATTCCTGCCTTTTTATCATCATGCAGATACCTAAGCCCAATATATCCTGCCAGCAATCTATTAAGATTATCCCTGTCCTTTATAAGTGTCTTAAAGAGGAATCTATCTACATCTCTTTTTACCTCCTCCTTAATCTCCCTGCTATTGTCCCCCTTTTCTAACTTAGCTGCCCAGATACCTGCATAGGCATTATAATAATCATTATCAATAGCGAGACTATCTTTAAATTCCTCTATGGCAGGATCATATTTCTCTATAGTCAGGTAGAGATTACCTAAATAAAAGTGGAGGTCAGGATTCATGGGATCAGATTTTACCGCCTCTATAAAAGATAACTCTGCCTTATCATACTGCCGTTTCTGTGAAAACCTTACTCCTTTTTCAAAAAAACTCTCTGAAATAGATCTATCAGTCATTATCTCTTTGTTCATCAGACACCCTGCTGTTTCTATGATAATAAAAACGATAGATATTATAATGACAGCCTTTTTCATAAATGAAATTCACCTCTTTCTTTTTTGATTTGTAACTATTCAGCTAATACAGAGCAAGGGTTATAATGCGTATGATTATAATAAGTGTATTAAGATACAACAGCATCATTTCAGATCAGGTCTCTATGAGTAGTGAGAGCTAAACACTAAGGTGACGCTATAAACTCTTTTCCACCCCTCACTCTGTATTAAATAAATAGTTACTTTAATTTTATGTTAACTCTTTTCTCAAACAAAAACAAATAAAAAAATCTTGCCTTATTTTAAAGTTTTTGATATTCTAATAAATCATACTGATGATGAGTGGTAATGTATGAAGCATGAGGAGAAATAATATAAGATGATAAAAGTGAAAAGGATAAAAGATGCCGCATCATAAAAAACATCTATTTATCTGTTTAAATAAACGGCATTCTGACAATCCAAAGGGTTCTTGCGGCGCAAAAGGCTCAGAAGAGATAAGAAGGATACTCAAAGAGGAGATCAATAAGAGAGGGCTTAAAAAAGAGATTATGGTAACAGGTTGTACATGCCTTGGGGCATGTAATAATGGTCCTGTATTAGTAGCCTATCCAGAAGGTGTATGGTATGGAGGTATTAATAGAGATAATATCATGGAGATATTAGAGAGACATCTATTAAAGGGAGAGATAGTAGATGAATTATTAATTAATTAATTAACAAGAAGGGAGAAAAATAGATGAATTATGATATAAAAGATCTTTCATTGGCTGAAAAGGGAAAGTTGAGGATTGAATGGGCAGAGCAGCAGATGCCTGTGCTCAGATTAATAAAAAAGAGATTTAAAGAGGAGACACCATTAAGGGGAATAAGGCTATCTGCATGTCTTCATGTAACTACTGAGACAGGATCTCTTGTGGAGACACTGAAGGCTGGCGGGGCAGAGGTTGTTTTATGCGCATCAAATCCATTGAGCACTCAGGATGATGTGGCAGCTTCATTAGTTGAGAATTCAAAGATACCTGTCTTTGCAATAAAGGGTGAAGACAAGAATGTATATTATCAGCATATAAGCGCAGCATTAGACCACAGACCAATGATAACCATGGATGATGGAGCCGATCTGGTATCTACTATTCACTCAGAGAGAAAAGAACAGGAGAGCGAGGTAATCGGAGGAACAGAAGAGACTACTACTGGCGTAATCAGACTAAAATCCATGGCAGACGATGGTGTATTGCCATTTCCTGTAATATCTGTAAATGATGCCAACACAAAACACCTCTTTGACAACCGATATGGTACAGGTCAGAGCACTATAGACGGAATATTAAGGGCTACCAATAGATTGATTGCAGGTAGTACCTTTGTAGTATGCGGTTATGGATGGTGTGGTCGTGGAGTAGCTACCAGGTCCAAAGGAATGGGGGCAGATGTAATAGTTGTTGAGGTTGATCCATTGAGGGCATTGGAGGCAGTAATGGATGGATTTAGAGTTATGCCGATCATAGAGGCAGCCAGAGCAGGAGATTTTTTTGTTACTGTTACAGGTGATATAGGTGTTATCAGAGGAGAGCATTTTGAGGTAATGAAGGATGGAGCTGTAGTCGCTAACTCAGGACATTTTAATGTAGAGATAGATATACCATCACTTGATAAGATGAGTACAAGCAAGAGAACAATAAGAGAATTTGTTGAAGAATATACATTATCAGACGGCAGGAGAGTCAATATCCTTGGCGAAGGAAGACTCATTAACCTTTCTGCGGCAGAAGGTCATCCCTCAAGTGTCATGGATATGAGCTTTGCCAATCAGGCATTATCTGCTGAATATATGTACAAAGACGCAAAGAATCTCAAAAAGAAGGTCTATCCTGTCCCTTTTCCGATAGACAAAGAGATATCAAGGCTAAAACTAGAGTCTATGGGTGTAAAGATAGATAATCTGACAGCAGAACAGGAAAAATATCTTTCATCATGGGATATGGGGACATAAAACAGGAGACAGGAGACAGAATAAAACAATATTCTGTCTCCTTTAACTTAGGGTGAATCAGATGGCAACAAAAATAAATTATATGATAAAGATTATTGATGCAAAGATGGGTGAGATTAAAAAAGCGCTTGAGGCAGGTGGAATAAAGGTAAACAGTATTATAGAGTTGCACAAGGAGGAAATAAAAGAAGATAACCCTGCAAAATAAAACAAACATGCCGAGTAACTATTCAGCTAATAGAGGGTAAGAGTTTCCAAAAACGTAACTATTCAGCTAATACAGAGCAAGGGGTTCCAAAGACTTTATAATGCGTATG
>JBHHUU010000048.1:0-14712 GCA_046753905.1 Nitrospirota bacterium
CACTCCATGTCAAACCCCATTAAATAGCCACTTTTTTCTTCGCCGTGAATTGCTGTTTTTTTTAAAAGGAGCTGAACTATTACACTAATTGTAATATTTAGTATGAAAATCCCCCCTGCCCCCCTTTACTAAAGGGGGAGTATAAGTTTCCCTCTTTGCTAAAGGGAGGTTAATTTTCATACTCGGGGGTGAACAACTCGTTCATGATTGTTTATTAAGAAAGTCAGCTTTAGACTGCGCATGCTCTGCTTCTTTTACTAAAGCCCCGATATTCGTTCCACTCCTTAAAATTTGCTTGGAAAAAAAGTGAACCTCTCCCCTCAGGGGAGAGGGAACTTTCCCCATTTTTGGGGCTTTCTATCTCTGTTTTGGGGTTAATATTATGCCTATGCCTCTAATTTTGTCAGCAATCCCTTTTCTTTTACAATCCTGAACATTCTATAAAATAATGCTATTGCAAGAGATATCAAGACGATATTCAGGACAGACGCCCAGATAAGATTTACAATCGGTATCTCTCCCGTAGAGATTACATGACGCATACCCTCAAAGATATGTGACACAGGGATATACCAGGCAATCTTTTGTAAAAAGATTGGCAGCACTGTAATAGGATAGAATACACCTGCAAAAGGTTGTATTAAGAAGGCAAGTCCCCATGCCAGTACTTCCACCTCCTGTCCATACCGCAAGATCAATGCCATCGTAATTATCCCTATTGACCATCCCATTAATACCAGATTGATTATAAATGGAAACAGGGATATTCCCATTATGAATATATTAAATGAATACAATATTAATGCTATGATAGCTGTTAAACATGCGGTTATCATAACCTTAAAGATACTTATAAACATTGTAGACAGAAGAAACTCGCTTATCTTTAAAGGACTGACAAAGAGATTGACAAAGTTCCTTGCCCATACCTCTTCTAAAAAGGAGATAGATATCCCCTGTTGGGCACGAAAAAATATATCCCAGAGGATTAACCCTCCTAAAAAAAAGCCGGCAAAGTTTTGAAACTGCGAATCAAACCTCTTCAGATATACGGTAATAAACCCCCAGACCAGCAGATCTAATAAAGGCCAGTAAAATATCTCCATTATCCGCGAGACGCTTCTCTTATATAGATAGAGATGTCTACAGACAACTGCCCATACACGGTAAAGATTCATAACGGTTATATTCCTCCAATATCTCTGTTTTTGGGAATCCCCTGCCTATTGACAATAATATTTTCTTTGGTGTATTATATATTTTTATTAAATATATTTTTATTAAAAAAATTGTCCTCAGACTTTAAAGATAAGATAGGGGTTTTTCTCCAATTCCCTGATGAGGACAATATCATTATATCACAAAATAAAAAAATTATGATAAAAGTAAAAGATCTCAGCATGTATTATGGCTCTACTGTTGCTGTTGATAGGGTAAGTTTTCATATCTCTAAGGGAGAGATCGTAGGGCTGTTAGGTCCGAATGGAGCAGGTAAGACAACTACCATGAGGATACTGACCACATATATCATTCCAACTTCAGGAGAGGTTGCGATTGGCGGGCATGATCTTCTGACCTCCCATATCCCTATACGAAAGATGATAGGTTATCTCCCAGAGACCCCTCCACTATATATGGATATGCTTGTCTGTGATTATCTATCCTTTATAGCTGATGCAAGGGGGCTGACAAATGATATGAAAAAGAAGAGGATTGGATGGATCACAGAGGCATGCAAGATAAAAGATGTATATAAAAAGGGTATCATAGAGTTATCAAGGGGATACAGACAGAGAGTCGGCCTTGCACAGGCGCTTATACATGACCCTGAGATATTAATACTTGATGAACCCACATCAGGTCTTGATCCATTACAGATCATTGATATCAGAAATCTTATCAAGGGGCTTGCACGGAAAAAGACTATAATATTCAGCACACATATACTTCAGGAGGTTACTGCAATAAGTGACAGGGTGATAATTATCAATGAGGGGAGGATCATCGCTGATGGACCAAAAGAGATGCTTGAAATGAAGGCAATGAAGACAAACAGGAGCATCCTTGTTGTAAAGGCAGAGAGAGATGATGTTGCAAAGGGTCTTGATGAGATAAAAGATATAACAGGCTATAGCTTTATTGAGACAATAGATGGCAGTCTTGTAAAGTTTGAGGTTAGGAGTGAATTTAGAAAGGATATATGGGAGGAGATAGACAACCTGATAAAGAGAAAGGGATGGAAGTTGAGGTCTTTTCATGACCAGCCCATTACATTTGAGGATACATTTATCTCTTTGATCAAAGAATCAAAAAATAGAGGGGAGAGGCATAATGAAGAGTTTTAGGGCAATACTTTCCCGTGAGCTGCGTTCGTACTTTGATTCACCTATTGCCTATATCTTTCTTGTAGTATTTATATTAGTAAATTGCGGGCTATATATGTCTTCATTCTTTTTTATCGGAAGAGCGGAGATGAGGACATTCTTCAACATCCTGCCCATGGTACTTGTCATATTTATACCCGCAATCACAATGAGGTTATGGGCTGAGGAAAAAAAGATCGGGACTATAGAACTGCTCATGACACTACCCATGGAGACTCACCATATAGTTCTTGGAAAATTTGCCGCAGGCATTGCATTTTTCATCATCTCTCTGGTCGGCACATGGACAATCCCTGTAACTCTCTCACTGTTGGGCAATCCTGACTTTGGCCCTCTCATGGGAGGATATATTGGGTCTGCCTTTTTAGGTGCCTTTTTCCTCTCTGTCGGAATATTCACATCAGGTATATGCAGGGATCAGATCGTGGCGTTTATCTTAGGGCTTATCCTCTGCTTCTTTTTCTATTTTTCAGGAACAGACTATATCGCAGCCCAAATCGATGGATGGTCAGGTTTTCTTGCACTGGGCACAAAGATACAGGACTATATCTCTCTGACAGGACATTTTGCGGGAATAGAGCGGGGTGTTATTGATATTAAAGATATCATATACTTTGTCTCTATGACTGCCTTATTTCTGCTCCTTAATGTACAGTTTCTAAATGGCAGGATGAAGACAGGTGCAAAGGGCAGATTTATTGCATCTGCTATAATCTTTGCAGGGATCACTATCTTTGTTAATGTAGTGGCGTCAGGTTTTTCTGCTGGCAGGTTTGATCTGACAGATGGAAAGATATTTACTGTCTCTGAGGCTTCTAAAAAGATGCTGAGAGAGCTTAAAGTGCCTGTAAAGGTGAGATTCTATGTGACTGCACAGGAAAAGATGCCGACACCTATGAAAAATCTTGAGAGAGACGTTGTAGATAAGTTAGAAGAGTTGAAGATCGCCTCTGACAACAAGCTCACTTATGAGATATCTGACCCGTCAAGTAATCCTGAGTTAGAGCAGAAACTCCAGAAAAAGGGTATTATGCCCTTTCAGGTGCAGAGTGTGGAACAGGATGAGATCGGTGTAAAGATCATCTATTCAAGTATGACCATATCCTATCTTGATAAGCCAGAGGAGATTATCAGGTCAATCCACTTTCAGAATCTCCACAATCTTGAGTATGAGCTTATCTCAAAGATATATAAACTTACACTTGATAAGATGCCTAAGATAGCCGTATATGCATCGAGAGAAGAGATAAATCCGCAGATGATGAAACTCATGCTGCAGATGGGAAGAAGACCCCCTGAACCTGAATACAAATACAATAACCTTGAAGACCTCCTGAGACAGGAAAAGTATAATGTTGTGCGCATAGATTTTGATAAGGATAATAATATACCTGAAGATGCTGATACCCTTCTGGTCATAAGTCCGAGGAATCTTAATGATAGACAGAGATATGAGATAAACAGATTTGTAGTTGAAGGAGGCAATCTGATACTTGCAGTGCAGAATTATATATTTAATTACTCCCCTGCAGGAGTAAGAGGGATGCAGATCATACCAAACAAAGTCAACCCCAATATTAACCAATTGATTAAAGACTATGGGGTAAGTGTGGATGATTCAATCCTTATGGATAATAACCATGAGATACTATCTATTCCGACGAAACAGAATATAGGCGGGCTATTTACAGCAACTATCAGCACACCAGTCAAGGTCCCAATACAGATAAAGGCTATTCAGGAAAATATGAACAGTGAGGTATCTATCAGCAGCAGGATATCTTCATTGTTATATCTATGGGGATCCCGTTTAGCCTTAGATGAGGGGAGACTAAAAGAAAATGGGCTTACATCAAGGACACTTATATCATCCGGCAAAGAGAGCTGGACAGTGTCTTTTACGGGTAAGGCATTAACAAAGGAAGAGATTACACCCCACCCTGCCAGATTTGAAGGTAGTCAGCCACTCTCTGTCCTTGTAGAGGGACAATTCCCTGACCTGTATAAGGGAAAGGGTATCCCGACATGGCCGGGTGAATCAAAAAAAGAAGAGAAAAAAGAGCTAAAGCCCTCTCCCGGCAAAATGATCCTGATAGGAGACGGAGAGATGTTTAATAATAACCTTCTCTCTGCAACAAATAATGCCCTCTTCATGTTGAATTCTGTAGACAGCCTCTCTCTTGGAGAGGATATAATAAATATCCGAAGCAAGACACAGGTGGAAAGGTTTATACAAAAGATATCACCTGCAGGAAAACTATGGTACAGATTTTTTGTTATCCTGTTTATTCCAATTATTGTAATAATAGCAGGTGTAATAAGATTTATGGCAAGGAGAAAGAAAAAGATAGACTATTCCCGTATGCTGGGAGAGGTTGGGTTTCACTGATGAAGACTAAAGGTATATCCATATCAATAGCAATCATTATTATCCTGTCAGTCATATATATTATACAGCAGAACTCAGGTATAAAGAAGTCTGAGACAGCAGGTTATATAAGGCTTATGTCAGAAAAATTTAAGCCGTCAGAGGTAAAAAAGATAGAGTTTTACGGTAGAAATAATAGAGAAAAGGGTGTAATCCTGAAAAGGGATGATGGAGCGGATGATAAATGGAGGGTTGCAACTCTTTTTGAAAGCAAGGCAAATAAAGGAAAGATAAAGAAATTCCTTGATGATATAAAATTGATGGAGGGTGATCTGCGCGCAAGCAAGCCAGAGGTATTCTCTGATTTCCTGATCAGTGATGAAAAGGCGATTAATATAATCCTCTATAAAGATAAAGATGCGGTCTATAAGCATCTTCTTTTAGGGAAAAAGGGTCCGGGTTTTGGTGGAAACTTCGTGAGGTTTAAAGAAAATAATAGTGTCTTCCTGATAGATAAAGATCTCCGTTCATCTATAGGTATCTTTGGAGATGATAATGAAGATAATCCAGACCAAAAGAGGTGGCTTGATCTTGAAATATTAAGCCTGACCAGAGATAATATCAGTAATATTGTGCTGAAAAAGAAGAGGGGAAAAGAGTATATCTTAGAAAAAAGGGAGAAAGAGGTTCAAAAAGAGAAAAAGACTGATCAAGAACAGACTAAAGAATACGAATGGTATAAAAAGATATCTGGTTCTGAAAAAACAGTTGAAAAGAGTAAGATAAATCCTCTGCTTTCATTAATAAGCAGGGTACATGCTATAGATGTGACAGATCCGACAGATTTAGACAGTTATGGACTGAATGACCCTGTATATACCTTAACTATAACTATTGAAGATGGCAAGAAATATCAGATATTCATAGGAAAGCAAAAGGAAGAAGCAAAAGGAGGAGGCTATTATCTAAAGCAGTCAGAAGATAAGACCGTATATATTCTGGCAAAATCCACCTATGACAATATCCTCAAGAAGATAGAAGAGCTTTAACACTATATTTATTAATTGTAACTATTCAGTATAAACAAACCGTATTATTAACGATTGATTAGCAGATGTTATCTAATGTATTTAGTTCTACAGTCTTTGGACTGGACGCATATATTGTTGATGTAGAGATTGACATCTCAAGAGGACTGCCTCTTTTTTCCCTTGTTGGTCTTCCTGATACTGCTGTTAAAGAGAGCAAAGACAGAGTTAAGTCTGCAATTAAAAATACGGGCTTTAAACTCTCTTCAAACAAGATAGTTATCAATCTTGCCCCTGCTGATATTAAGAAAGAGGGGTCTGCCTTTGATCTTCCTATAGCAATAGGTATATTAACAGCAGAGGGAATTGTAGATAAAAAAAGGGCAGAGGATTATGTAATGGTGGGTGAACTCTCTTTAGATGGACGGATTAAGGAGATAAAGGGGGCTTTATCAATAGCAGTATCTGTAAAAGAGAGTAATATCAAAGGACTGATTCTGCCTGTATCTAATGCAAAAGAGGCAGCAGTAGTATCAGGGATAGATGTATATGGAGTAGAGACACTCCCACAGGTTGTAGAATTTATTAATGGTAATCTTCCGCAATTGAGACCTACAGATGTGGAGATCAACACCTTGTTTTCAGAAAATTCAACCTATCAGGATGATTTTATTGAAGTAAAAGGTCAGGAACATGCCAAGAGGGCATTGGAGATAGCAGCATCAGGGGCACATAATATCCTGATGATAGGTCCGCCAGGCTCAGGAAAGACTATGCTATCCAAAAGACTCTGCACTATTCTCCCGCCAATGAACTTTGAAGAGGCAATAGAGACTACAAAGATACATAGTATAATGGGATTATTGCCTCAGGACTCATCACTCTTAATTATAAGACCCTTCCGATCGCCTCATCATACCATATCTGATGCAGGGTTAATTGGAGGGGGACAGATACCAAAGCCGGGTGAGGTAAGCCTTGCCAATAATGGAGTCTTATTCTTAGATGAACTGCCAGAGTTTAAGAGAAATGTTCTGGAGGTATTGAGGCAGCCATTAGAAGATGGGAGTGTTACTATCTCAAGAGTAACCACGTCCATAACCTATCCTTCCCGGTTTATGATGGTTTCTGCCATGAATCCATGTAATTGCGGCTATTTTACTGACCAGACACATGAATGTATCTGTACTCCAATGCAGATAGAAAAATATCGTTCACGGGTATCAGGACCCCTTCTTGATAGAATTGATATACATATAGATGTACCGGCTGTCTCTTTTAAAGACCTCCATCAGGATAACAATGGAGAGGATTCAAAGACAATAAGAGAGAGGGTATGCAGGGCAAGGTCTATTCAGGAGAAGAGGTACAGGGATGAAGGGATATATTGTAATTCCCAACTCAGACCAAGACAGTTAAAAAGACATTGTAATATAGATGATGAGTGCAAAAGACTTATAGAGATGGCTATGAGTAAGCTCGGTCTCTCTGCGAGGGCATATAACAAGATACTAAAGGTATCAAGGACTATAGCTGATCTTGATGGGAGAAAGGATATCCTCTCTCAGGATATATCAGAAGCCATCCAATATAGAAGCCTTGACAGAAGAATATTCGTATAATAATTTATCTCTAATTTCAATCTTTTCAGCTCACTTTACTCTTTCCTTATGGCATATTCACCGTTTACTATGAAAATACATTTTCATACTTGGGGGTGAGCAAGTCTGCTCATGAGCGTTTACTATGAAAATCTCCCCTGCCTCTGCCACTAACCCTCTCCCACAAGGGGAGAGGGGGAACTTTCCCCTCCCTGATAGTAATATGATAGGTGCTTTTTTCTCCTATCAATTGATGGGAGGGGATAAAGCATCAAGGAAAATAATAATGTTGAAATTACTGGATAGGGAGGGTGATAGATTTTCATATCCGGGTGAGCAAATTTGCCCATGAACGTTTACTTACTTTCTATGCAAGTTTTTTTATACAGGCTCTTAGTTGAGGGTAAGAGTGGTTTGTATTGTCTTTTGGAGATGGGCAAGCTATAATAGTTATGTATTATGCTATTATTGGAGAGTAGATATGGAAAGGATTAAGTTAGAGTCGGAATTCAAGCCTATAGGCGACCAGATAAAGGCAGTAGACAGTCTGAGCAAAGGGATAGAAAATGGTTCCAAACATCAGGTATTATTAGGTGTTACTGGCTCAGGAAAGACTTTTACAATGGCAAATGTAATTGAAAATGTCCAGTTACCCACTCTGGTTATTGTCCATAATAAGACCCTGGCTGCCCAGTTATTCAATGAGTTTAAGATGTTCTTTCCCCATAATGCGGTTTCGTATTTTGTGAGTTACTACGATTATTATCAGCCCGAGGCATATCTTCCTACCACAGATACATATATAGAAAAGGATGCCTCTATAAATGATGCCATTGACAGGATGAGGCATGCTGCCACAACTTCTCTGTTTGAACGGAATGATATAGTTATTATTGCCTCTGTATCCTGTATCTATGGTCTTGGCTCTCCGGAATCATATTATGGTATGCATCTGTTTTTAGAGGAAGGGATGGAGATTGATCGGGAGGATATTTTAAAGAGGCTTGTGATGATTCAGTATGAGCGGAATGATATGGATTTTTATAGAGGCAGATTCAGGGTTGCAGGAGATGTGATAGAGATATTTCCTTCATCATCTGAGAAAAGTTGTATAAGAATAGAGCTATTTGGTGATAATATTGATGCCATATCTGAGGTCGATCCTCTGACAGGCAGTCTTATAAAGAGACTCGGCAAGATATCTATCTATCCAAACAGCCATTATGTGACTCCTGAAAACAGGCTGAAGAATGCCATACAGAGTATAAAAGAAGAATTGGAAGAGAGAATTGAATACTTTTATAAACATAACAGATTAGTAGAGGCACAACGTATAGAGAAGAAAACAATATTTGACCTTGAGATGATCAAGGAGATAGGATATTGTCAGGGAATAGAAAACTATTCACGGCACCTGACAGGGAGAGCAAAAGGAGAACCTCCGCCAACACTCATGGACTATTTTCCAAAGGATTTCTTAATAATAATAGACGAATCCCATGTAACTATACCCCAGCTTGGCGGGATGTATGAAGGAGATCATTCCCGAAAAAAGAGCCTTATAGACTATGGATTTCGTCTCCCATCGGCATTTGATAATAGACCATTCACCTTTTCTGAGTTTGAAAATGCTGTTAATCAGATAATATATGTCTCAGCAACGCCATGCCCTTATGAGTTAAAAAAGGCAGGTGGCAGGGTAATAGAACAGATTACAAGGCCAACAGGACTTATGGACCCGGAGATTATAGTTAAAAAGGCATCAGGACAGGTAGATGACCTTTTTGGTGAGATAAAAAAGAGGATAGAGATGGGTTATAGGGTGCTGGTTACTACCCTGACCAAGAGAATGGCAGAAGACCTTGCTGAATATTACCATGAGCTTGGAATAAAGGTAAGATATATGCATTCGGAGATAGATACACTTGAGAGAACAGAGATAATCAGAGATCTCAGGCTGGGAAAGTTTGATGTCCTTATAGGGATAAATCTTCTTAGAGAGGGGCTTGATATACCTGAAGTATCTTTGGTAGCCATACTTGATGCTGATAAGGAAGGATTTTTAAGGTCATATAGATCATTGATTCAGACTGCAGGAAGGGCTGCGAGAAATGTAGCAGGAGAGGTTATAATGTATGCTGACACAATTACAAAATCAATGAAACTGGCTATTGATGAGACCACAAGGAGGAGAAAGATACAGATTGCATATAACAAAAGAGAGAATATTATCCCTTCTTCTATCAAAAAGGATATACATCAGGGGCTATATAAGATATGTGAAAGAGATTATTATGCAGTTCCGGTTGTTAAGGAAAAAGAGGATGAATATTTTCCTGAAGGAGAGTTACAAAATATTATTAATAGTCTTGAAAGAGAGATGAAAAAGGCTGCCCATAACCTTGAGTTTGAAAAGGCGGGTGAACTGAGAGATAAAATAAAGAGATTACAATAAGTTGTGCAGATTATTTTGTATCTTCTATCTGGATGAGGTGGGAAATGAAGGATTTTCCGACTAAAAAGAAGGCAGAAGTGGCTTCTCTTCTGGAGAGACTATATCCTGATATACCTGATAAGGAGCAGATACTTGAAGAACACTTCCAGCGACTGGATATGGATTATTGGCTTGATATTTCTTGCAGGGATATTGTGGAACATATTGAGGCAATCTCTCAATTGAGGGAGGGAAGCCCTGTTTGCGTTAAATCTGCAATGTTAAGGGGAAATGAGTGGCAGGTGACAATAATAGGATTTGATTATATAGGGGAATTTTCTATTATAACAGGGATATTGACATACTCTAAGTTTAATATCAAAAATGGCAGGGTTTATACATATATGGATATGGATGAAGAGAGAGGCATTGATATTATATCCAGAAAAAATATAATAGTGGACATCTTTACAGTGAGCTTATCTCTATCTGAGAAGGCAGACTTTAAAGTTATTGAGTATGAGTTTAAGAGATTAATTCCTCTTCTTAAGAGAGGAGAGATGAAGAGGTTGAGGGAGATTGTAAATTCAAGGGTAATAGACCAGTTTCATTTATCGGGATTCAGGGCAGAGAATCTGGTCTTGCCTCCTGTTGAGATATCCATAGACAATAAAAGTAGTGAACGATTTACAATCCTGAATATAGATACAAAGGATACCTTTGGATTTCTCTATTCATTCTCTAATGCCCTTGCAATGAGGAATATCTCTATACATAGAGTGAATATCAGCACTTCGGATGATCAGATTACTGATCAATTTTTTATCAGTGACCGTCAGGGGAATAAGATCATATCAGATAAAAAGATAGAAGATATCTCTGTTGTATGTGTCCTAATAAAGCACTTTACCCATCTTCTGGTTGTCTCACCTGACCCATGCAGGGCATTAACTTATTTTGATCTTCTTCTTGATATGGTGGTCAGTAATAAGAGATATCATTATCTCTGGAGAGAGGATGTAATGCTGATACTTGCCAGACTCTTTGGGTCAACGCAATTCCTGTGGGAGGAGTTTATTAGAATGCAGCACAGGAATATCCTGCCGCTTTTGAGAGACCTGCATAATATAGAAGATAGAAAGACAAAGGAGAAAATGCAGAGAGAATTAGACCTTGAGCTTACTGCTGCAGAAGAGTTTGATGAAAAAAAGGGTATCCTGAATCAGTACAAAGACAGAGAGATGTTTCGGATTGATATAAGACATATTGCTCTCTCCCACGATTTTATGGAGTTTTCAGAAGAGCTTTCTGATCTGGCTGAAGCTATTATGGCATCTACTCTTGATCTTACTGAAGATGAGATGATCAGTAAATACGGACACCCTGAGTGGAAGGGAGAGATCGCTATTATGGCAGCAGGAAAGTTTGGGGGAAGAGAGATAGGATATGCGTCTGATCTTGAACTCTTGTTTATATACCCTGATTCTCATGCGTCAGATGATCCCAATGAGAGGGCATCATTCTTTATTACTCTGACACAACTCTTCAACCAGACCATTAAGAGGAAGAAGGAGGGGATATTTGAGATTGACCTCAGGCTGAGACCCTATGGAAAGGATGGACCATTTGCATGTTCAGAGATGAGTTTTAATAACTACTTCAACCATGAAAAACCCCATTTCTCTCCTTATGAAAGACAGGCACTCATTAAGCTAAGATATGTTGCAGGCAATAAGGAATTAGGGAGCAGGATAGAATCGTTGAGAGATTCTTTTGTATATGCTGATAAAGATATTAGTCTGGATCATCTCTTACATCTAAGAGATAGGCAGATAAAGGAATTAGTTTCGGGTGGTAAAATTAACACAAAATTCAGTCGTGGAGGTCTATTAGATATAGAATATTTTATCCAATACCTCTTATTGATCTATGGAAAAGATATCAAAGAATTGAGGACTACAAGGACATTAGAGGCATTAGTTTTACTCAGAAATTTTAATATCATATCAGAGGTCTCTTTTCAGGAACTTTATGATGCCTATATCTTTTTACGACATCTTATCAATGCACAGAGGATGTTTAGAGGTAATGCCAAAGATCTTGTACTGCCTGAAACTACTTCACCTGAATACCGCTATCTTGCACGACGAATGGGATATGATGACGACTCTGACGGATATGCCGTTGAGAAACTTGATAGAGATATCAATCTGTATATGAAAAACGCAGAGAGATATTACAAGGAAGGTTTGAAGAAGCTGCAAAGTGTGTTAATACAATCATAGGGTATTGCTAAATAAGTATAGGCATAACCCTTTTGATAAGGTGTTTGATTATTAGAAAACCGTTCAAATTTATCAAGTTTTTAACTCAACAGGTTCCAAAAATCATTGACCTATATACTTATTTAGCAATGCCTAATAACTTATCCGCTTTTCTTTCGGCATACGCTTTTTACTCTCCATGTACCTGTCTGCTACAGGCAGGAAAGTTTTTATGCCCATAGGCAGGAGAAACTTTCCCTTCTCTGTATTCATTGTATAGACAAAGACTGTTTTCCTAACATCGGACTACCTCCCTAATATTTAATATGAGTTAAAGTAGAAATCAAGCACTTTTAACCACTCCTTGTGGATTATAATCCTGAAATAAATGACTTATTTTTTATGTCTTTTGTTTATATAAACAGTCTAACTCATATCAAGATTTTGCATTATTTGCTTTATATTGGTAATTACTCTATATGTAACATGATTGAATGCTCATTTGTATTCTATTCCTTATAAAAACAGGAAAGGCTTATAATTCCCTCTATTATTTTTTCACTATCCCACATCTCATACAGATAACCTTTTCTTTATCCTTGTTATGGGAATCCGTCCTATTCCCCTTTACCAAAGAGAGGTAGGAGGGATTCCCTTTTGAAAACATACTCCTGGCTGATATATAAGCATTGTTATTCCATATATCCTTAAACATACCATCTAATATATTGCCAAAGATTGCCCTCTCTCCATCCACATAACAGCATGGAGAAACAGTACCATCCCAATTGAAGACTGCTGCACGCCACAACCACCAACACTCTCTTCCCATATCACTATCCTGCATATCGTATCGTCTCCTATTTTTAAACTCCTCCTCTGGAAACCACTCTTCAGCAAGTTTAGCATCATTCATTCCAAAAGGCAGAACAATAGATCCAAAGGCTATATTGTCAACCCCAAGTTCCTTAGCCATCTCCCGTGCAGTCTCAACTTCATGGATATTATGCCTCATCTTTAAAAATTGCCATTCAAGAAAAGGGCTTTTACTATTCAGTTTCATTTTTCTTTCAACGAGAAGCCTTGCATTAGCAATTACTCGATCAAAGTCTCCACCAATCCTATATCGTGCATAGGTCTCCTTATTAATCCCATCAATAGAGATCACCAGTGTATCCAGACCAGAGGTTATTAGACTATCCGCCTCCTCTTCTGTCAGTGGAAAACTTAGATTGCTGCTTATACTGATAGCCACCTTATATCTCTTTGCATATCTTATGAATCTAACAATCTCTTTGTGCAAGAGAGACTCTCCCCAATTGTGGAGATAGATATGCAGAACATAAGGAGCGACTTCATCTATTATCTTTTTAAAGGTAGTGAATTTCATATAGCCTCTCTTTCGGGTAGAAAGTTTAGTACCTGTGGAGCAAAGAGCACATCTTAACTGACAGATATTTGCAGGGTCAATAATGATCTCATATGGATAGAAATTGAACCGAGATCTTTTAAAAAAGAATGCCCACTCTACCCTGACAATATTTATTGCCTTTTTAAGGGTTAGGTATCTCAGCCTTTCACCCAGATAATGCTTGAACCTATTAGATGTCAGAAAGTGTAGAAACCGTTTCATATTTCCTTTATTATGTTCTCCCTGCTAGACCTACCGTTAACTATATTGTAACAATACACATTAGGGGTCAAACCTTTGTTTGTTAATCTGCTAAACATCTATTCTTAAGCTCCTCAAATTCTCGCTTCACCTCAATAGAATTTCTCTGTCTGTTTAAGGGAAAGATTTACAGCAACACCCTTTATTCCAAATATTTTGCTAATCTCAAAATTCTTTATCCCACTTAGATTTTTTATTAGATATATCCCTAAATCTCTCCTTATTACTGCTGGCAAAAAATATCTTATCCCTTAAGTTCCCTCTCGGATGTTACATGATAAAATGCTCCACTATATTCTATCCTTAATTGCCTTGCCATAAAAAAAGATTAACAATTAGAGACTAATATGTCAAATTAACAGTCAAACTTACCACTGCCAGAGGCGGTAGCTTGATATTATTGTCCCTGAAAGGTGCCCTGTTTTTTTCACTTCGTCTTATTAAACCAGCTTTAGCTACTGTCTCTCAACCTCTTTCTCTTTCATCTCCTGCCAGCTAACATATTTGCGGATCATCTCCTCATTCAGGCCAACTGTGCTTACACACGTGACCACAAATGACGACCCCAATACCGATTACCATCTCTCTCGTATCTCTGAAAAAGTTTCGTCGCCAAACAACCCATCAATGATGATATCGCATATTTCGGTGGAATCGACAACACCAAATGCACATGATCCTCCAGTATATTTAGCTCTAATACTTTCACCAACTCCTTATACGAACAAAACTTATAGATCAGATGCCTAGTGTATCCCGAAATATCATCTCTTAATATCCTGTAACGATATTTAAGACAAAAAACCACATGATATTTGCGTATGTAATAACTTTTTAAAACACTTACTCATGATATAGTTATAGACACCTTCCAAGAAGGTAGTTCTACTTAAACGGTAAAATCTTTTATTATACCACTACCATAGTCCCTTAATAATTATTTTCGTGTTTTTTGTGGCAG
>JBHHUU010000049.1:0-14229 GCA_046753905.1 Nitrospirota bacterium
AGAGCAGGCTACAATATTTGACCATTATAGTCTTGCAAATCTCTATATAAAGAGAGGAAATTTTGAGAAAGCTGTTTCTGAGTTTTTAAATGTATCTAATTTTATTCAGTCTGGTGATAAATCAGATATCTATCAGGAAGAAGATATGAAAGTAGCCATTAATATGGCAAAAAAATTATTAGAGTTAAGAGAGAATATAGATGATATATCTGCTGAGGATATAGATGATATATGGACAGTAGAAAGCATAGGATATCTTTCGTTTCTTAGTGGAGATTATGAAGATTCTGTAAATTATTTTGAAAAGGCAAAGACTATAGATCAAGACCTTTTTGAATTTTATTATGAAAATGGATATTCCTATCTAAATTCTATTTACCCTAATAAAATATTTTATGGGATATCAAATGCCAAAAAGGCAATAAAGATAAACCCTTCTTCATATTCAGCCCATATACTTCTTGGACGGCTATATCTTTTGGATAATAATCCGAAGGATTTAGTATCAGGTAATGACGAGGCAATAAAAGAGTTTGCAACTGCAATTGAATTAGATAATTCTAAAGCTGAAGGATATTATTATCTGGGAAATGCCCTGAAAAATAATGGAGATTATGAAAATGCCTTAAAGGTTACCAAAAAGGCATTGGGTATAGACCCTGATTATATTAGCGCAATAGAACAGGAAGGGGATATATATGCCTCAACAAAACTATATAATAATGCTCTGGAAACATATTTTGATCTGTATGATATGGCTTCAGAAAAAAATGACTCAGAAAAGGCAAGGATTTACGAAAAGATAGGTACAGTCTATGAGTTAAAGGGCGAATATGAAAGTGCTGTAAATGAATATAACAAGGCATACCGGCTGGTATTGAAGAATTCAGAGAAGGTGAAGATTCATGAAAAGATAGGTGCAGTCTATGAGTTAAAGGGCGAATATGAAAGTGCTGTAAATGAATATAACAAGGCATTTAAGTTAACAAGAAAGGATTCAGAGAAGGCAAGGATTTACGAAAAGATAGGTGTAGTTTATGAGTTAAAGGGAGAATATGAAAGTGCCATAAATGA
The DNA here is from genome assembly GCA_046753905.1 of Nitrospirota bacterium. Classification (GTDB taxonomy): domain Bacteria; phylum Nitrospirota; class Nitrospiria; order JBHHUU01; family JBHHUU01; genus JBHHUU01. Next base: position 1,075 of record JBHHUU010000049.1, read on the forward strand.
ATATAACAAGGCGTATGAATTAACTAATTTTAACAAATTCATAGAAGATATAGCCTCTGCCTATAGGAAGGAAGGTTATTATGAAGAAGCAATAGATACTATGAAAAGGTTAATAGCGTTAGATGACAGGAATCCAAAGTATCATTTTACTCTCGCATATCTTTATGACGAAGAAAACAGAATTGAGGATGCTATATCTGAATACAACAAGGTGATAAGACTAAACCCACAGGATACAGATGCATTATACAATCTTGGACTGGCATATATAAACAATAAAAAGAAAGATATGGCAATTAAACAATTTGGAAAATATCTTGAAGTCACAATGAATATGCCAGATAAGAACGAGTGGAGAGAAAGGGCAAAAGGTTTTATCTTTAATCTGGAATATCCAGATATGAGGATGAAATTTACAGATATAGGAACTATTACGAGTTTATTGTCAACAGAATTAGAGTATACACGTGCGAACCATCTCTTTGTAGCAGGTGCATTAGATACAACCCCTATACATAACAGCAAAAACTTAACAGGTTATAATGTAAGTCCTAAGATACAGGAGGCCAAAAACATTTTTAGAAATGTCAGAGAAAGTATTAATGATATAGTTGCCATATCTGAAGAGACAGAAGAGATCAAAAACCTTTTTTTATTGGCTGCAAGAGATGTGGAGAGAGGAGTAGAAGAGTATTTAATTGGATTTCAAATGAAAAAGACCTTGCTAAATGGTGAGAATGAAGAGGGATTGACAAAGATTAAAGAAGGGAACAAATATTTTTTAAATGGGCTGAATCTCTTAAAAGAGATGATGGAAAATCACTTTGATTTCTTTAATGAAGAATATATAACACATATAGATGCAAGTATTAAATACTACTTTTCAAAGATAAGTGATTAAGCAATAGTGTAGTCTCAGAATCAGAAAAAGTTATCAAAAAGTATACAGTCGACATGAAAATTAACCTCCCTCTAACAAATGGGCAACTTATACTCCCCCTTTAGCAAAGGGGGGCAGGGGGGATTTTCATAGTAAACAGTTAGAAAATCAAAAATGAAGATTGTAATAATTGGTGCTAATGGGCAGATTGGAAATGACCTTGTTGAGACATTAACATCAGATGAGATTATTTCTCTTACACATAATGATATTGATATCTCTGATTTTTCTCAGACAGGGGATATATTAAAAAAATATAGACCTGATATGGTTATTAATACTGCTGCGTACCACAGGGTTGATCATTGCGAGGATGCAATTGAAAGAACATTTGAGGTAAATTCTTATGCTGTAAGAAATCTCGCCCAGATATGTGCAGATATGGAGATACCCCTTGTCCATTTCAGCACAGATTATGTGTTTGGAGGAGAAAAGGAGAGTCCGTACATAGAAGAAGATACCCCAAATCCTCTCAGCGTGTATGCTGTCTCAAAGCTGACAGGAGAATATTTTATCCGCAGTATATGTTCAAAATATTACCTTATAAGGACATGCGGTCTTTACGGGGTTACAGGAGCGGCTGAAAATGCCGTAACAGTAAACTTTGTGGAGATAATGGTAGGACTGGCAAAAAAAAAGAGACCTATCCGGGTAGTCAGTGATCAGATAGTTACACCAACCTCTGCCAAAGAGTTGGCTATAAAGGTCAGCCAGTTAATCAGGACAGAAAGATATGGTCTCTATCATATTACAAATAACGGAGAATGCTCATGGTATGAATTCACAAAGGCAATCTTTGATCTCTGCGGGATAAAATCAGAACTCTATCCTGTTAGAACTTCAGAATATGGTGCAAAGGCAAAGAGACCCCTCTATTCTGTACTGAAGAACAGAAACTTAAAGAGGCTTGGACTTGATGATCTCAGGCACTGGAGGGATGCCATGAAGGAGTATCTCAGGGTGAGGGGATATGTTTGCGGTAAACCCTAAGGCTATTTTTTCTTGGACTCAAAAAGGGGGATAAAAGGGGCTGATTCAATTGCGCCCACTCCCCTTAATGTCACCAGAAATGTAAACTGATTTCTATCAGAGAGATCTATATAAGAAAAACTTATCCCCCAGCACTGACTCCCATAGTTTAGCCTGTAACCAATATCTGCAAATTTATCCATAAAGAGGTCGTAATAGGCATAGTTTGAAAATGTAATATGTAAGGGGAGAGTTATATTAAGATTCCATGTAAGAAACCTTGTTGTTGGTCTCTCTTCGCTGTTTTTATCCAGTGATAGAGGATTAAATATATCACCCTTTTTGGGAAGTCTCCCTGCCTTTGTATACCTGTGACCTATAGACCCTCCGCCTATACTGCTCAACTGAAATTTAAGGTCACTGCTAAACACAGAAAAATCCTTATCATAGAGATTATAAAATGAATCTATATCAATAGAGAAGGGTATAGCAGGACTTATTATCATCTCTCCCCTGATATCAGAAAGGGGTGAGAAGGTATCAATATTGTAGGTCTGGGTAAGTCTGAAATAGAAGGGTTCAAAAATTAATCCGTTCTTCTTATCCCTCTCCATAATCCTGTTTGTCACAGAATATGTGACTGCATTCTTTCCGTGTATCCTGTCTATTGTATCAAATTGCGGCAGTTCATCCTGTCTTACTTTAGGTATATATTCATATATAATAGATGGCTCAATAAGATGCCGCATCTTATTCTCTTTTGAAAAGGGATGATAATCTCTATATAGGGCTGCATCAAGACCGATTCCAAGATTATATAAAATTCTATGATCTGTCTCTCTTCTGTTTTCTATAGACCCTTCTCCTATAGGACCTTCCCATAGATATATGGTATCGTTAATACCTGCATTTGGTGTAATAGAGACAATATCAAATAATCTGAGATTCGAGATCAACTCTGGTGAGATGTCGATCCTCTTACCTTTTATTCCCTTATCCCTCCAGAAATTTACAAAAGAGGAATTCAGATTAAAGAATAATGGTACGTTAAATAATCTGTAATCAATGAGAGAATAACCTATCTCAGGAAGCCTCTGGAGGGTCTGATCATCCTTTATGGTAAGGTTCTCAGAGTATCTTGTGAGAAAATAGGCATGATTATTAAAACCCTTTTTTGTTACAAAGATGTTAGACTCTATATTCTGTCTTACCCTATCTTCTGTCCTTTCACTCAGATTGCGAAATATATCTCTATTATTCACATAGTGGACATCTGCCTTTCCCTCCAAATTATCAGAGTAGTGTTGTGTATGTCTATATGTAATGTCCCATATTCTTCTTGACTCCTTTCTATCATCAAAGTGGTTTATCAGGATATTTCCGCCTGAATATCTGCTGAAAAGGTATCTGTATTCCATGCCGATGCCTGTTCCCCTTCTTCCCCTGTAGTCAACAAAAAATGTTGCATCTGTGCTCTTTGTTATAGCCCAGAAAAATGCCTGATTTACCCTCATGCCGTCTAATGTGCTGTATCCGATGCGGGGTATAAGTAAACCTGTCTGTCTACCCCTCTTTACTGGATATATAATATAAGGGAGATAGGCTATAGGTATATCTTTTATATAAAAAAAGAGATTTTTGGCTGTTAAATACCCATCTACCTTTAGTTTCAGTCTTTTTGCATTAAATCGCCAGGAAGGAGAATGACCCTCTTCACAATCGCAGGTGGTAAATGACCCTTTTTTAAAACTGTATCTGTCACCTCTTAGTTTCTCCAATTCCTCGCCTTTTATATGGTAATTTCCTTCTTTTATAAACAGAGACCCTTTATATGCAATACCCTCTTTTGTATCAATATTTAACTCTATCCTCTCACCCTTTAATAGATTCTCTCCGTCAAAATAGTCAACATTACCCTCAGCAGCAACATTACCTGTCTTTTTATTCAGCATAATATTATCAGCAGATAGTCTCATTATCCCCTGTGTGATTACAACCGATCCTTGTGCATGGTATGTATCTTCCTCTTTTCTGTACTCTAACATATCAGCATACATATTGATCACTTCTTCTGATATTACAGATGGGATAAGACCTTTCTCCTTTACCTCTTTCTTATCATCAGCAAAGAGATCAGAGGAGAATAAAGACAGGAGGAGGATAATCAGGAGAGATGTTATTTTCATATTCAGGGTCAGCCCTTTACAGGAGAAGGAATCCCATCTCCTGCTAAGAATGCCCTTGCCTCTCCTACAAGATAGAGTGAGCCTGTAATACATATAATATCATCTTCCCTTGCATAATTAACTGCATATTTTATTGCCTTTCTTATATCTTTAATTGCAATTCTCCTTTCTGCCAGATATTCATTCATCATATCTTCAAGATATTTGATATCTGCCCTCCTGTAATAATCAGCCTCTGTTAATACGATCCTCTCTGCAATAGGCAAAATCTCCTGAAATATGGCTGATATATCCTTATCTTTCATAACACCATAGATTAATATCAACTCACCACTTACAATATCCTTGAGTTCACTTAAATATGATGCAAGCATCCTTGCCCCTGACCTATTATGGGCACCATCAAGCAGGATCAAAGGGTTTCTGCATACTATCTCTAATCTTCCATGCCAGAGAACATCTTTTAACCCCCTTCTGATGACATCTTTATCTATCCTTATCTTACCCTCTACTTCTAACACCTCTAATGCCGCCAGTGCAACCCCTGCATTATATATCTGATGATTACCGGATAAAGATATAGCCAGATCCCGTTCTCTCATATTTATGCCATAATAATCAAATAGGGTTACCTCTGATAAGTGATTACCGCCCATTCTTCCTCTTTCCACAGTAAAGTCTTTTCCCGTTTTATATAACCCTGCCCCCTTTTCCTGACATATCCCCTCTATAACCTTAACAGCCGCCTTATTATCCTCTCCAGTAACTACTGATATACCCTCTTTTATAATCCCTCCCTTTTCTTCTGCTATCTCTTCGATTGTATATCCAAGATACTCTGTATGATCATAATCTATATTAGTAATTACAGATATCATAGGGTCAATAACATTAGTAGCATCAAGCCTTCCACCCATTCCTACCTCTATAACTCCTATATCTATTTCCTCTTCTGCAAAATATAAAAGAGCAATAGCAGTGGTAAATTCAAAAAAGGTAGGAGAAAATGACGGGTTTAATCTCTTATATCCTTCTACCTCTATTTTTATCCTGTCAGTTAATTCCACAATCCTGTCTTCAGATATCATCACCTCATTTACCCTTATCCTCTCAGAAAAATCAATCAGATGAGGAGATGTATATAAACCAGTTTTATATTCAGCTTTGCAAAGAATAGATGATATTATTGCCGCAGTTGAACCCTTCCCATTTGTCCCTGCAATATGGATAGACCTGAACGTCTTATGGGGATTATCCAACAATGACATCAAGGTATGGATATTAAATAGCCTCAATTTTATTCCATGCCATTGAAGATTATAGAGATAACTTATTGCCTCTTGATAAAAAATGGACATAATTATAAGTTGGTTCAGAGGGTGCAGTTGTCAGGGTGCAGGTTTAACAGATATTTAAATCTCATCCTGCATCCTCTGAATTATTACATTTTTGGGATTTAGTTTATCTTTACATACCTCTTCGCATAATGGATTATAGCGACAGGATATGAATTTTAATACATGAATTTTTCTATATTGTCAAGAAATCAGCCTGTCAGTGACTATTCATCTAATACAGAGTGAGGGGTGGAAAAGAGTTTATAGCGTCACTGAGAATTGCTGGTTAAGGTTAGATAAAGGTTGATTAATGAAGCTACGAATGATAGACTATTTTAAAAAGGAGGGGAGAATTATGCCACGAATAACCCTTAAGGAGACTATAACTAAGGAAATAGAAATACCCATAGATACCTTTTATGAGCTTATTGATAATTTAACAGAAGAAGATAAGAAAAAACTTTTAGAAAGACTTAAAACAAGCTCTGTTAAATTAACTCCTTTCAAAAAGGATAAAATTGCTTCTATCTTGTCTGATTTCAAAGCAATAGATTTATATGAAGAAAATTTCTTAAGAGATTTAGAAGATGGTTTAAGAAAATCATCAGTATATAGATAGGATTATAATGCCTGTTATTTCTGAACTTAGAGATGACATAGAAAAATATATACAGAAGCATTGTCTCTGGAAAAAGTGGGTAAAAACAAAAAGACTTTTTGAGAATGATCCTTCTCATCCATCTTTAAATGTTGAACTATTAGAACCTAAACATCGTCTTATCTATTCATTTAGAATAGATAGAATGTATAGAACACTCTTCGTATGTTTACCAGATGATAAGATAGAAATAATTACCATTACAAAACATTACCGTAAATAATATCTCAACCCCGTGTAAAATAGATGCTTTACATTGCCTCTGGATGTTATTATGATAGACTGCACCAGAGAATTCTATCCGTAATGGTCTCGCCGTAGAGTTATGGTATTATCTTACTATCTCCTTTTGTCCCACTACATCACAGTATTTAAGCGAAGAGTGGTATGAAAAAGCAGGTGGTCGGAAATTTCGTCCTTTTAATACATCCATCAGGTAGGGTCAGACTTACCTTAGGATATCCCCTTGGCTGTTTCCACCGTTTCCAGCCAAGATACGTTACTCTTAGTCGGTCACGCTTATATTGCAAGAGGGGAATTAGCTTGTATATGCTGAATAGTTACTGTCCTGTTCCAAATTGCAGAGATAGTTTACAGAACGGAAAAGTATGATATAATATCATTCATAGATTATATTTGTTCATTTTTAGTGAATCTTTAGTAAGCAGGGGGGCATTATGGATATTACAAGGCTTGAAGAGGCAAAGAGACAGTTAGCGATTAATACTATTAAGATGCTTTCAGTTGACGCCGTTGAAAAAGCAAAGTCAGGTCATCCCGGACTTCCAATGGGATTTGCTGATATAGCCTTTATATTATGGATGGGTTTTCTAAGATTTAATCCGGAAGACCCTTTATGGATAGGGAGGGATAGGTTTATCCTGTCACCGGGTCATGGATCTGCGCTGCTATATTCATTGCTCCATCTCTTTGGGTACAGCCTGCCGATGGAAGAGTTAAAACAATTCCGACAGTTTAAAAGTCTCACACCTGGTCATCCAGAATATAGACATACTCCTGGTGTTGAGACAACTACAGGTCCTCTTGGTCAGGGCATGACAAATGCAATTGGTATGGCATTGGCAGAGAGGATAATGGCAGAGAGGTTTAACAAAGATAACAGGAAGATAATAGACCACTATACATATTCTGTTGTCAGTGATGGTGATCTTATGGAGGGGATAACATCAGAGGGCGCTTCATTTGCAGGACACCTCGGTCTCTCCAGACTGATATGTATATATGCAGACAACCGTATTACTATTGAGGGCAAGACAGGTATAGCCTTTTCTGAAGATGTCGGCTGCCGCTTTGAAGCCTATAACTGGCATGTACAAAAAGTTGATGGTTATCAGCACAGAGATATATATGATGCTATCAAAGCGGCACAGAATGAAAAAGAGAGACCAAGCCTTATTATTGCAAAGACAAATATAGGGATGGGAAGCCCTAACAGACATGATTCTCCAAAGGCGCATGGTGAACCACTTGGGGAAGAAGAGCTTAAACTGACCAAAAGTGCAATAGGATGGCCTGCAGATAAAAGATTTTATGTCCCTGATGAGGCAAGAGAGATATTTGAATGCCGTATTAATGAGTTGAAGAGAGAGTATGATAAGTGGATGAATGATTTTAAGAGGCATAAAGAGGAAGACAGAGAGTTCTCAGGGTTGTGGGATAGTATGATGAAAAAGGACATACCGTCTGATCTTGAGAAAATACTTGTTGATACAATAAAAAAGGATACTATTGCCACCCGTTCGGCATCAGGTGATATGATGCAGGAGATCGCTATAAGGATTCCATCTTTTTTAGGGGGGTCTGCTGACCTCTCACCATCAACCAAGACCTTTATTAATAATGCAGGTGATATTTCAAAAGGAAGCTATTCAGGGAGAAATATCCATTTTGGAATCAGGGAACATGCAATGGGAGGGATATTAAACGGCATGGCTGTATATGGTGGCATTATCCCATTTGGCTCTACATTTCTTGTCTTTTCTGACTATATGAGACCTTCTATCAGGCTTGCAGCATTAATGAAGATACAGGTTATCTATATATTTACACATGACAGTATATTTGTGGGAGAGGATGGACCTACACATGAACCGATTGAGCATGTGGCATCGCTCAGGTTGATACCCGATCTCCTTGTAATAAGGCCATCTGATGCAACAGAGACAGCCGCTGCATGGATTATGGCTTTAGAACATAAGAGTGGACCTACAGCGCTGATTCTGACAAGACAGAATCTCCCTGTTATAGACAGAAAGAGATATGCCCCGTCAGATAACCTGAGGTATGGCGGCTATATATTGATAGACTGTAAGGGACTGCCTGAGATAATCCTGATGGCGTCTGGTTCAGAGGTATCACTTGCAGTTAATGCAGCATTAGAACTTCAAAAGATGGGAATAGGGGTAAGGGTGGTAAGTCTTCCATGCCATGAACTATTTGATAGACAGACAGAGGAGTACAGAAATATGGTATTGCCTGAAAAGTGTATGAGACGTGTTGCTATTGAGGCAGGTTCAACGATGTGCTGGCATAGATTTGCTGGAAATGATGGTTTGTTCATAGGGATAGACAGGTTTGGGGCATCAGCGCCCGCCAGTCTTCTATCTGAAGAATATGGGTTTACGGTTGAGAATATCCTGAATAGGATAGATGAAAAATGGGGACTTTTAAAAAGGGGGTGAATTATGCAGTTAGGATTTATAGGGCTTGGCAAGATGGGTCTGAATATGGTTACGAGGCTTATTCGTTCAGGAAAGCATGATATCGTTGTATATGATCCGAATAAAGAGGCTGTAACAAAGGCGTCAATAGAAGGGGCTGCTGCTGCATCTTCAATGGAAGAGCTTATAAACAAGATGGATAAGCCGAGAGCAGTATGGCTGATGGTTCCATCAGGAAACCCTGTTGACGAGGTAATAGAAAAGATGGTTCCTCACCTGTCTGAAGATGATGTCATAATTGATGGCGGAAACTCTAACTATAAGGATTCTGTTAATCGAGGAAAGAACCTCTCTGAGAGAGGGATTAATTTTATAGATGTAGGAACAAGCGGAGGTATATGGGGGCTGGAGATGGGTTATTGTATGATGATTGGAGGAGAAAAAGCGGTATTTGAGAGACTGAGACCTGTCTTAAAGACACTTGCCCCGCCAGATGGTTATGCCTATATGGGCAGGGTAGGTTCAGGTCACTATGTAAAGATGATACATAATGCCATAGAATATGGTATGCTTCAGGCTTATGCAGAGGGGTTTGAGCTCCTTGAGGCATCAGGATTTGACTTAGACCTCGGAGAGATATCCAGCTTATGGAATCATGGAAGTGTGATCCGTTCATGGTTATTAGAGCTTACTGAGAGGGTATTTAAAAAGAACCCCAGACTTGAAGGGATTAAGGCGTATATTGATGATTCTGGTGAAGGAAGATGGGCAGTCTTTGACAGCATTGAAAAGAATGTTCCATGTCCAGTAATTACACATTCATTGTTATACAGACTCCAGTCAAGAGAGGAGCAGCTATTTGCGGCAAAGGTGATTGCAGCATTGAGGAATGAGTTTGGCGGACATAAGATAGAAAAAGGAGAGTAAAGAGAGGAAAAATATGGACAAAAACAGACCTGAACCATCTACTTTAGTAATATTTGGCGCTACAGGAGACCTTGCGAGAAGAAAACTCCTGCCAGCCTTATACAGACTACAGGTTTTAGAGATGATACCTGAATCTTTTAACATAATTGGTTTTTCAACGAGGGGATTGTCTGACGATGAATACAGAGAGTACGCTGGTAATGCTATAAAAGAGTTTTATCGTTATAACCCTCCTGCTGACCATACAGAACTTAAACAGTTTACAGAGAGGATATCATTTGTCTCCTCATCTTTTGAAGATGTCCGGGGTTATCAGCAATTATCCAAAAAACTCTCTGCAATAGACAGGGAGGCTGGAAGGGCTTATGGCAAGCTCTTTTATTTTGCCACTCCACCAAGTTTTTTCAGTGGTATTATAGAAAAGCTGCACAGGGAGGGTATGACAGGTAAAAGAGATAATGAGCCATATTACCCAAGGATAATTATTGAAAAACCTTTTGGCAGAGATGAAAAATCGGCAAAAGAGCTGAACAGTCTGATATTAAACTATATTGATGAGGAACAGATATACAGGATAGACCATTATCTTGGAAAGGAGACCGTGCAGAATATACTCTTTTTCAGGTTTGCAAATGGGATATATGAGCCGATCTGGAATAGAAGATATATAGACCATATCCAGATAACAGTTGCAGAGAGTATCGGGGTGGAAAACAGGGGTAAATATTTTGAAGAGGCAGGTATATTAAAGGATATGGTTCAGAATCATATACTCCAGCTTCTTGCCCTCTTTGCCATGGAACCACCTATTAATATGGACGCAGATGTTATAAGGGGCAAAAAGATAGAACTGCTCCACTCTATACGACATATAGAGCCTCACGAGGTAAAGAATAATATAGTGAGAGGACAGTATGGAAGAGGTAAGGTAATGGGGCAGGATATACCCATGTACAGAGAAGAAAAGAATGTATCACCATCTTCATATACAGAGACATTTGCAGCATTAAAACTATTTATAGATAACTGGAGATGGGCAGATGTCCCTTTTTATATTCGTACAGGCAAGAGATTAAAGAGACATCTTACAGAGATTGCAATACACTTTAAAAATGTCCCTCATAGCCTATTCTCAAAGGTCATGATATGCTGTTCTGACAGCAATATACCTGACAGCAATATATTGGTATTCAAGATACAGCCAGATGAAGGGATAAATTTTCAGTTTAATGTCAAAAGGCCGGGTTCTACAAACCAGATGGAAAGGGTAAACATGGACTTTTCATATAAAGATTCCTTTAAGACCGATCTGCCAGATGCTTATGAAAGGCTGATCAATGACTTCATGATAGGAGACTCAACACTCTTTCCCCATAGCAGGGGCATTGAGGCATCATGGTCATTTATAACAGATATAATAAAGGGATGGGAGAAAGAAGCTCCTCCGGCATTCCCTGATTATGAGCCAGGCACATGGGGACCAAAAGGGTCTGACGAGCTAATTGCAAGGGATGGGAGGGTATGGAGAGACCCCTGATTATTTGTGATGACATCTCAGATATTGCAAGAAGATCAGCATCAAAATTTTTTGATATAGCAGATGACTCTATATCAAAAAGAGGCATATTTTATACTGCATTATCAGGTGGCACTACTCCTGAATCTCTATACAGACTCCTATCCAGAGATAAATTCAAGGAGAGACTGAAGTGGAATAATGTCCAATTCTTCTGGGGTGATGAACGTTGTGTAGAACCTGACCATGCAGATAGTAATTATCGTATGGCATTCAATGCACTGCTCGGTAAGATAGACCTGCCCGACAAAAATATACACAGGATCATGGCTGAAAAGGGTGAAAGAGCTGCCTCAGATTATGAGAAAGAGATAAGGAAGGTCTTTGACATACAAGGAGATGCTATACCACAATTTGACCTGATACTGCTTGGTATGGGAAATGACGGACATACAGCATCTCTGTTTCCCGGGAGCATGGCAATAAGAGAGAATAAAAGGCTGGCAACTGCCCTGTATGTGGAAAAACTCAACACAGAACGGATTACCATAACCCCTCCTCTTATAAATAATGCATTACATATTATCTTTCTAATAAGCGGCAGAAAAAAGGCAGATGCCCTTTGTCAGGTCTTAAAAGGTGAATATATGCCTGATAAGTTCCCTGCCCAATTGGTTCGGCACTCAAAGGGAGAGGTATTCTATTTTGTGGATAAAGAAGCGGCGGGGATGCAGAAGATGTTAACCAGATATCAAACAGGCTCTAAGTAAGTTCTATCCTGCTTTGGTCTCCAACAATAAACTTTTGTGTCTTTGGCTTTGTCGTGCAATTTATAATCTCTACCTCCCGTCCCAGAAGACTCCTCTCAATCCTCGTATTTATATTTATAATTTTAGTATCCTCTAAAATTATACTATATTCTACCTCACTATTTTTTATCTCACACCCATGATATATTGATGTAAATGGTCCGATATAACTATTCTCTATAATAGTATTTTCACCTATCACAACAGGTCCACGTATATAGCTGTTTAATACGGTTGCTCCTCTCTCTATAATTACCTTTCCAGCAATATCTGACACTGGATCAACCTCTCCATAAACTAAAGACTCATCAGAATCTATAATCTTGTCAAGCAACAATCTGTTAGCCTCTAAAAGATCCTCAGGTTTTCCTGTATCCTTCCACCAACCTGTTATCTCTGAATGTCCTATCTTATAACCATGGTCTAAAAGATATTGATGAGCATCAGATATCTCTAACTCTCCTCTCCTGCCTGGTTTAATGCTATTTACAGCCTCAAATATATTATGATCGTATAGATATATCCCTGTTACTGCGTATTCACTGCTGGGGTTCTCTGGTTTCTCTTCAATCCTGATGATACTCCCTTCTTTTATCTCTGGAACCCCAAACCTATGAGGGTCTTTAACCTTAGACAATAACAACTGGCAATTAGGCTTATTTTTATTAAACTCATCTATAAATCTCTTTATACCTCCAACTACCACATTATCACCTAAATAAAAGACAAAAGGTTCCTTCTTTATGAAATCAGCAGATACTTTTACTACATGTGCTAAACCCAATGGTGATTCCTGCATAATATATCTGATATCAACATTCCATCTATCACCATTTCCCAATGCCTCTTTAATCTCATTCCCTGTCTCAGGATTAATTATTATTCCGATATCTTTTATTCCGATATCTGCAACCGCATCTATTGCATAAAATATCATAGGTTTATTTGCAATAGGGATAAGATGCTTATTGCTTGTGTGAGTTATAGGCCTTAGCCTTGTCCCCTTACCGCCACTTGTTATTAATGCCTTCATTTTATCACCCCTCTTTTTTTATTTAGAAAACATCCATTTTTGGCAATTACCCAATAAGTTGGGGAAAATCCCCCCTAACCCCCCTTTTCCAAAGGGGGG
>JBHHUU010000050.1:0-14095 GCA_046753905.1 Nitrospirota bacterium
TATAATCATACGCATTATAAAGTCTTTGGAATCCCTTGCCCTGTAATTAGCTGAAGTTATACTGAATAGTTACAAGATTATTTATAATTAGTGACACCTGGACTGCCTGCCTTTAAGAGTTGACCTTATCTCCTTTTTTATATATATTATTGGGGTGAGACGAGATATTAGAGTGATAGAGGATGGGACAAGATTAGATGATATCTATAACGACAAGGAGAGATATGTCCAGCAGATGTTCTCATCCATTGCTAATCGTTATGACCTGAACAACACCATCCTGAGTGCAGGACTACATCACTACTGGAAAAGATTTGCGGTTGATAAGGCATCTCTTAGAGAAGGAGACCGTGTTATCGATATATGTTCGGGCACAGCAGATATTGCCATCTTGGCAGCTAAAAGAGTTGGAGAAAAGGGTCATGTCATAGCCCTTGATATGAATAGAGAGATGCTTTCCATAGGTATCGGAAAGATACATGGAGAAGGACTCAGGGAAAATATAGCCCCTTTTATAGGAAATGCAGAGAGGCTTAATTTTCAGGATAATTCTTTTGATGCTGCTCTGGTGGGTTTTGGTATAAGAAATGTTAATGAGATTGATAGGGCATTCAGAGAGATACGTAGGGTCTTGAAGCCAGGGGGGAGGGGGGTATGCCTTGAGTTTTCAAGGGCTACTTCCTTCATTTTACGGAAGATATATTCTGTCTATTCCTTTAAGGTATTACCATGGATAGGGACATGGGTGTCAAGAGACAGGACAGGGGTTTATAAATATCTCCCTGATTCTATTAAGAGGTTTCCATCACAGGATGAACTAAAGACAATTATGATAGAGGCAGGTTTTTCCAAAGTGGAATATTTTAATCTGACAAATGGGATAGTGGCTGTACATATAGGGGTAAAATAACATATTATGAAATCTATCATCTATATATTTCTTCCTGCCAAAAAGATATATCCGCTTGGAGTAACATATCTTGCAAACTTTATACATCTCCATAGACCTGATACACGGCAATATATCCTTGACCTTTCTACCATTGAAAGAGGGAAGAGATATAGCGTCTTAAATGAGAAAATACATAGCTTCAACCCTGATATTATTGCAATATCATGGAGGGATATCCAGATATTTGCACCACATGAAGGGGATAACTCATTGAAGGATACCTTTGATTTTTATTATTCTTTAAACCCTATAAAAAAGATATCAGCCTCTATCGCTGGACTAAGACATATCGCCACATACCAGAAAAGGATAAAAGAGAACCTTTCCTATATCATAATGCTGAGGAGAGACTTTCCTGAAAAGAGGATTATAGTAGGAGGCGGGGCATTTAATGTATTTTCTGAATATATTGTTCAGAATCTCCCTGATACTATTACAGGCGTGATTGGGGAGGGGGAAGATTTTCTATTGAAGGTATTAGATGGTGATGATATATCTAATGAGAGATATATAAAAAAGAGAGGGGATAATATCTTGAAGGGTATAAAGAGCAAGCCCATTGATATATCAAATATCTCATTTGATATATCATATATATCTTCTATATTTCCTCAGCATAAAGAGTATAAAGATGATATTATTGGAGTCCAGACAAAGAGGGGCTGTCCTTTTCATTGTCAGTTCTGTCTTTACCCTTATATTGAGGGGCGGGACATTCGCTACAGGAGACCAGCATCTGTCTATAATGAGATCAGACAGTTTTATGATATCTGGGGTACAAGGAGATTCTGGTTTGCAGATGCCCAGTTTATCCCTGAGAGGGAGGCGATTCCAATATGTATAGATCTTCTGGAAAGAATTATAAAGGATAAGCTCGATATAGAATGGAGCGGTTATATCAGGACAAGCCTCATCACACCTGAATTGGCAAAAGCAATGGTTAAGTCTGGACTGGGCGATCTTGAGATATCTATAACCTCTGGTTCTCAAAAGATAATTGACAGTTTGACCATGGGGTTTGATCTGGAAGACCTATATAAGGGGTCCAGTTATTTGGCTGAGGCAGGATTTAAAGGGAGACTTATGTTGAATTATTCGCTTAATTTGCCTGGAGAAGACATAGACTCTCTCTTGCTGAGTATTGAATCCTATAAAAAGGTTTCAAAGATTATGGGTGATAATAATGTATATCCCTTTATCTTTTTTCTGGGTATCCAGCCGCATACTCCATTGGAACAAAGGCTATTAAAGGTGGGATATCTTAAAAGAGGATATAGCCCTCTCTCTCTCAATCCCTTTACAGTAAAGAGGCTTATATATAATCCTCCTCCTCTGAACAAGCTCCTTGCAGAGGCATATCTGAGAGGTTCAGAAAAGGGGAATGAGAATATAGGTAAAGAGGTATTTAGTGCATTAGAGGCGATGCTGTTGAGCAAAAATAATGCAGCGGAATGTAGATAGCGTAAAATGGCTAATGTCTATCATCTTGATATAAATAAAAAAAGCATTAAGGGTGCAAAGATAGTATTACTGCCTGGTGACCCTTTCAGGGTTCAGGCTATTGCTGATGCTCTCTTAAATAGTTATAATGGTAAGGGGTACTGTGAAAGATTGGCATGGAAGAGAGAGTATTACACAAGCCTTGTTGAAGTCAATAAAAGGAGAATCCTTGTAACATCTACTGGCATTGGAGGTCCTTCTACATCAATTGCAATTGATGAACTCGCACAGCTTGGGGTTACTACCTTTATCAGAGTAGGTACGACAGGGGCTATTCAGGATTATATAAGTATAGGAGATGTAATTATCACCACAGGCTCTGTACGCCTTGATGGGGCATCAACACATTATGCCCCTATTGAGTATCCTGCTGTTGCCCATTATGAGGTGGTTAGCGCCCTTATTGCAGGGGCAAAGAGGAGGAATATAGGATATCATGTAGGTGTAACCGCATCTTCAGACACCTTTTATCCGGGAGAGGAGAGAACTGATTCTTATACCCGATATATACTAAAGAAGTTTCAGGGTTCCACAAAGGAGTGGCAGGAACTACATGTACTGAACTATGAGATGGAGTCATCTACGGTTTTGACTCTCACAGCCTCAATGGGATTAAAGGGTGGGTGTATAACAGGTGTTGTGAACAGGGGAGGAGTAGGGAAGATATCTAAAAGCTCCCTCAAAAGTGGTGAGGAGAATGTAATAAATGTGGCAGTTGATGCTATAGAATATCTGATATAAAACGTAACTATTCATCTAATACAGAGTGAGGGGTGGAAAAGAGTTTATAGCGTCACCTTAGTGTTTAGCTCTCACTACTCATAGAGACCTGTTCTGAAATGATGCTGTTCTATCTGAATACGTTCATACGTATTATAACCCTTGCTCTGCATTAGATGAATAGTTACTATAAGACTTTTTCGTGGATTAACCACGATATAAGCTCAAACTGATATCAGACGGAACGGAGTGTAGTGAGAAATCTTTAATTATCAATAAGTTGTGCAATCAATATTTCTTGCCTTCAGATAGAAATAACAGTTATGTAACAGCCTATCGAGAGTGTCTTGCATAATCCATTAGACTCTAATTTCTTCTTGATACGCAACTATTCAGCACTATTTCATTTTTTTTGTTTTAATTCCCCTCTTGAGGGGGTGTCAGCCAAAAGCTGACGGGGTGGATTTTTTAAGCAGATAAAAAAATAATATCGTATTATATTTACCATGTCCACCCCGTCTGGCTTTCGTCATCCACCCCTCAAGAGGGGAATTAACTTGTATATGCTGAATAGTTACCAAACTTTTATGAATAGAATGCCTGCTTGATTTTGCAAAAAGAGCTAACCATTCTAAAACAGGTCTGTATATCAGATTTCATATAATCGTACATTTTGGGACAGTTATAAGAAGAGAAGATATGTATGGTATGGCTCTAACTACCTAATAGAACAGTTTTTTGAAATGTGGCATAGTTGTTGCATGAGAAATCAGTAGAAGGACAAAGAGGCAACAGACGGGGCAAATTTGCACGCTTGTTAGCCTATTTTCCATGATAAAGGCAAACCATTCCGAAAGGATGGGACGCAAAGCCACAAGGCTGAAAAGGCAGAACATTGCCTTATGCTGGTTGGGCTGCCATGGATAGTGAGATATCCATCTCTCTGTCTCTTTTTGGTAATGTCCCCCTTTCAGAATGGTCTCAGAATATAAATAAGGGGGATAAGATGTATTATACTACTAATGTTCATAAATCACTCTTGATATTAAGCACATTAATTTTCTTTTTAATAAGCCTTCACTCTTCTTTTGCAGGAGATGCTATTGCAGGAGATGCTATTTTATCGTGGGATACAAATAGAGAAAGTGATCTAAAGGGTTACAATATCTACTATGGGACATCTCCTCAATCAACCGACTGTCCTACAGCCAATTATTCTCAGGTAGTAAATGTGGGGAATGCAGATACTTATACTATCACGAATTTAAGTGAAGATACCACCTTTTACTTTTCAGTCACAGCTTATGATACATCAGGTAATGAGAGCTGTTTTTCAAAAGAAGTGAGCAAATATATAGAAACTTCTCAATTAGATACAATTTCACCTGTAATCTCTGAGATCAGTATAAATGATCTGACAGGCGATAGTGTAACTATCAGTTGGGTAACTGATGAACCAGGAGATACCCAGATTGAGTATAGCACAACCCCATTCTATGACTCAAATACTATTTTAATCCCAAGTCTGACAACTAACCACATCCAAACGATTACTGGTCTTATTCCATCTACTCTTTATCATTACCGAGTCAGAAGCAGAGATGCCAAAGGCAATTTAGCTCTCTCAGGTGATACTATCTTTACAACCACTTCATCATCTCAACCCGACTCCATAGCAGAAGAAGACACAGATTCACCAATAATCTCAGAAATAGTAGTCTCTTCTGTGACATCAACTGAAGCAACAATAATATGGATAACGAATGAGCCTTCCGACTCTCAGATTGAGTATGGCACAACAGATTCTTATGGCGATGAAACCAATGTTATAAAATATCTTGTAATCAGTCATAGTCATACCCTCTTTAGCCTGTCTCCTTCTACTACTTACCATTATCGCGTAACAAGCAGAGACCTTGCTGGTAATTCAAGTGTATCAGAAGATAGGACATTTACAACTTTTTTTGCATCTGATACTACTCAACCAGTAATCTCTGATATTATTGTTAATGATATTACAAGTTCTGCCGCAACTATCTCATGGGTTACAGATGAGTACTCCACATCTCAAATAGAATATGGTCTAACCACAGATTATGGATTCTCAACCATGACAGATGCTGAGATGCTTGTCAATCACAGCCAGTCCTTAACTGGGCTATTGCCTGATAATCTCTATCACTATAGAATAAAAAGCAGGGATGCAAGTGGTAATACAGTTGTAGCTCTGGATAATACCTTTGCTACTATTTCTCAAGATGCAGTTGAACCATCGGATATTATAGACTTTACAGCCAGTCCCTTAGATGGAGAAGTTTTGCTTAACTGGATAAACCCAGAAGATAACCCTGACTTTATCGGAGTAAGGATAATGTTCAGGACTGATAGAAAATATCCTGTTGATAATACAGATGGTACATTAGTTGCTGATTTTACTGGTCAATCAGGTGAGATGCGTTCTTATGTGCATACAGGACTTCAAAATGGTACAACATATCATTATGCTGCATTTTCTTATGATACCAGTGGAAATTATACACATACTGTTTTTGCTTATGCTACACCACAGGATAGCAAGACAGTTGATCCGGGAGAAAGCAACCATGGTGGTGGGAATAAAAAAAGAAGACTCTTTGGTTGTGGATTTATCAAAAATCACTCTAATGGTTCAGGTCCTGATAACAATCAAATGGTACTTAACCTGACTATCTTATCTCTCCCATTGATACTGGTAAAAATATGGCTGCTGTTCCTTAGGGCAAAGGTAATGTTAAAGGTTTAAGTTTCTGGCAGAAACGATTTAATCACAGGGATAGAGTTTCTAAGAAATCTCTCGGCTACAGTTATTGCATTTTCTACATTGTTGTTTAAAACAGGGGTGGATATGCGTATAAAAGCGGCATCACTTCGGTTATTCTTTAGGGAATTATATATTAAACTCAGTTTCAAGAGATATTCATTTGTGATAGTGTTTCCCTGCATATCATACCAATAGAGGAATACCTTTTTCTCTAAATCTTTCTGGTAAATTGTTTCCACAAAGTTTATTGCCCCATATTCAGATTGAATCATCCGTACCTTTTCACTTAGTTTAAACCATCCTGAACCTGGAAGACAATGTTTAGGGGAATGTATCTGCACCCCCTCACGCTGAGATCGATAATATCCGATATAAAGAAGGACAACATTACCTTCTTCTCTATAGGAACGAAAAATAAAGTCATCAACCCTGAGAATAGCCATTGTCTTTTCATCAAATGAGTGATCTTTAACCGCTGTCCACTTATCAATTACCCTTGGAAATTCGGCAAAAGGCCTCTTTAGCGGCATTGCATCAACTTTCAGGAAGATATTCAGGTATAAAAATGTTATAATCAGGAGAATGCAGCATGTGTAAAATTGCCAGCTAAAAATATGCACATAACCTGACTTATCAGGGATTATAGATAGAAATTTGCAAGGAGTTTTTCGATACAAGATAAAGCTAACCCTCAAATAGCCATTTAACTTATTTTATTTAATATAGTACTAACTGTTATTAATAAAAACATAGAGATAACAAAGATTGTCAATCCAGCAAATTCATGAAAAAAACCTTCTGCTGCTCCTTCTCCGAAAAAATTTGCAAGAAATCCAGTTCCAACTACACGAATCGCATTTGTAAATACTGCTATAGGGAGTGTAGAAATTACAAGAATAGCCTTATTTACCCTTGTTTTTTGTGAAAAGTGAGCAAATGCCACCCCTAAAACAAGCAGTGATATCAATGAACGAATTCCGCTACACGCCTCAGCAACTTCCAGAGTAATATGGGGAAGCATTATAATATTACCCTCCCTATAAACTGAGATGTTGCAACTCTGCAATGTCAGTACCGAGTATTTCGCCACAAAAAGTTTTAATGGAAAAGCAATTGAATCGTAGAGCAGATATGGAAGAGGGATCATAAAATATAGATAACAATACGGAAATAATAAATATCTGAATAGAGTTAAACCATAAACCGAGATTATTAATCCTGCCAAGACAACCAGCATGGATGTCCGCATGGTGAACAACTCAGCAGCTAAATTACCAAGGACGAAGAGGACAAGACCTCCTATAAGAACAAGAATGCCCCATGTAGATGGTGCGAGGTCTGTATCTTTCAGTATTCCTCTTTTTTTCCAGATCAAGTATCCTGATATCAAGGGTACAATGAATCCATGAGAGTAATTAGGATCCTCTGACCACTGTGAGATCAGTTTTAGAATTACAGGGTAATATAGACCAACAAAGAGAAAGAGAATAACTGCTCCACTCAATATATGCTGAAATGATACGCGTTGTCTTTTTATGACCTTCATCTGAGTAAATACTCACACCCTTCTTTACGCATTGCTAAACACGATTACACTTCTACACTTCTTAGATTTTATAGTTCTGATATTATCTCAATAAGCCCATCCACACCATCATCCCCAAGTTTCTCTCTTAATCTACTTGGAAGTGATACAATCGCTATCTATCCCTCTGATATTATTTAACATAGTAAACAATCATGAACGAGTTGTTCACCCCCGAGGATGAAAATTAACCCTAATATAAGCAAATCTAAAATAAATTTAAAGTAATTTATGCTTACCTATTTATAGATTGAGGGTAACTATTCAGTTATTATAATCATACGCATTATAAAGTCTTTGAAACCCCTTGCTCTGTATTAGCTGAATAGTTACATTTTTGTTCTAAATTCAATTGCATAATATTTCTGTCTCCCTTTTTTAGGAGTTAAGTTCATACTCATATTCAAGGTTTTTTATAGATTCCTCACGAAGAAGATATTTGACCTTATCTTCAGATATTAATCTAAAGGCATATCTGATAATCTCTTTATAAAACTCGCAAAACACAGATTTTTCATACATATTGCCCATAGAATGAAGTTCTGCAGGACAGGGCGCTCCGCATATATTTCTGAACTCACAGACATCGCATTCGTCAATCTTTTCCACTATTCGTGATCTGATCTTTTTAAATGGTTCAGACTCCATGGCATCTGAAATCTTTGAATTAAAGATATTACCACCTGAAAACTCATTTAATCCAATAAATTCACCACAGGGGATCATATTGCCAGAGGCAGTAATTGTCAGGAAACAGCGACCCCCTCCGCAAGGAGAGATATCACACATCAGCCTTCGGGCAGTTGGAGCAGTTATACCCAGCACAATATTGGCAAAATTACCGATGATAATCCTCTGACAAGAGGATTGTGACAGTTCAAGCGACTCTTCTACTGCTTCTATGAAATATCGGGTCAGAAGGGTCTCATCAGGCCGCAGATCTCTTGATGCCTCTGTGGTTAATCTGACTGGATTGAGAAGTACACACCCTACCTTCTTTGAGTGGAGGAACCCTACCAGTTCTGGAAGATTGTTCACATTATATTTAGTAATAGTAGTAATTACATTTAACCCCTCATAGCCATCAAACCATTCAATAGCCTCTACAGCCTTCTTAAAGTTTCCATTCCCATTGGTTTGACCATTAGTTTTAATGGATGGTCTCTGGATATTATTGATCTCAGGGTCAAATGAGTCCAATGATATCCCAACGCCTATCCTGTGGTCTATTAGAAATTGCACATCACCCTTTTCAAGTAAGAGTCCATTTGTCTGAATGCCAAAGTAAAACTGGTCTTCAAAATCTTTGATCGCCTGAAATATGATCTCTTTGACCAACAATGGTTCACTGGCATGAAATACAATTACTGGTCTGCTCTTTGAATCCATCTCTCTATTCTTAAAATGATCTGCTATCTCTGTCAATACATATTCAAGTTCCCTTTTATCCATCTGAGTACCATTTTTTCTTATCCCGGCGGGTATATAACAATATGGACAACCCGCATTACATCTATCTGTAGGATCAATATATATGGCAGTAAGATTAGAACTGAATCTGAAGTCTTCCATATCTCTATCTAATCTATTCTTGACCTTATCATATAGAGATATTATTTCGCCTGAAGGCATAGAATCCGTATCCTTTTCTCCTTTTGTAAGCCCCCAGAAGAGATTATCCGGGTCTATTGCCAGCCTGAGATTATTATCAATATTATGTGATATAAGTTCCTTTTTATCTTTTACATTATCTGACATTTTATATGCTCCTGAAAATAAGTAAAGTACGCCTCTCTTTCTCTTCATTCTGAAAAGAAATCAGACGTACTTTTTATGTTTATAAATTAAAGTTCTCTCTACGATTAGCCCACAGAATCCTAAGATGGAGATATTACCCCTTATACTAACGTCTTCTCCCTAGGGACATCGCCATACATAATAAAATGAGATAAACCATTGGCTGTTTTGGCACATTTAAGGCGATATGATATTGTAGTAGACTTTTTCTCTGGCATCTTAAGTTTATCCTCTTTTTTCTTCTCACACTTTTTTTTATCCATATCCATAGCTTTTACCACCTCCTTCTGTTTATATAATATCAGTTATAAATATCTCGAAGTAATAAAACCGCATAAGACTAATATAATACCCAACACATTGTTTATTAAGACATTTGATACCATAAGTTTAATTTCGCCTGATCTAAACAGATTAAAACTTTCTAGACTATAGGTTGAGAACGTTGTAAAAGCCCCAAGAATACCTATCAATATAAACATCTTAAGATTGGAAGAAAAGGCTGCTTTTTCAAATATTCCACCCAAAACTCCGATAATAAAAGAACCGATAAGGTTGACACTCAATGTCCCCCATGGAAAGACACCTCCCACATATCTGTAAGTCAAACCTGAAACTGCATATCTAAGTAAAGTTCCAACGGCTCCTCCAATAGCAATAGATAAAAGTTTCACCATAGATGTTTTTGTATAGGAATTATTAGTGCCTAAGCTCCTACTGATACTACCTATACCTTTTTACCTCAAATCTAAATAATTCAATCTCTTCATCTTTAGAGATATCTGCCTTTTGTTTTGCAATCTCAATCTGTTTTGAAACAGTATCCACCCCATCTAAGTCTGGAAGAAGCAACCCCCGTTTATCCCCATTTTTTACTATTACCCCATATCTCTTTGGGTCCAGGTCTTTCACATCAGAGACAGGCTCAGGTGGAGAAAGCAGGTCTACAGAATACTCCAACTCTTCTATCTCTTTAATAGTTACTGGTGGAAATCTCGGATCCTTAGTAGCTGAACTAATAGCATTCTGTATTATCTCCTCTGCTATACTATCTCTTGTTGGGATAAAGGTACCTATACACCCCCTTAATCTCTTATTTTTTTTAAGGGAAACAAAGACCCCTCCTCTTTCCTTCATTTCAGAAGGGAGGTCTTCAGGAGGCCTCATTATCTTATGTTCAATAATATATTTTTTTACCGCCTCCTCTGCCAACCTTACAAATGGATTAGATTCTTTTGACATGATGATTCTTTTGACATTATATTTATATTTTAAATTTATTTCGTATTTCGATATTCGGATTTCGCATTTTCTACCACAAAAAACAGGAAAATCACTGTTAAGGCACTTCCCCTCTCTCTTACCCTGGAGGCCACCCCATGTGTCTCCCTCCCATGAGGTGAAAATGTAGGTGCGACACACTCTGTCCTGCATCATCTCCGCAGTTTGTAACTATCCTGAACCCTGATTTTATTATCCCCTTTTCTCCTGCAATCTCATTAGCTGCTATAAACGCATTTAATATAATCTCTTTATCCTCTTCTGTAATAGCTGCTATACTCTCTATATGTTTTTTGGGAACTATCAGGATATGAACAGGCGCCTTTGGATTTATATCTTCAAATGCGTAAATTATAGAGTCTTCATATACCTCTTTACTCGGAATCTCTTTTGATGATATCTGACAGAAAAGACATCTACTCATCTTTTTCCTCCTTGTACTAAAGTTTGAAGTTTAAAGTGCCTAAAGTGAGTTAAAGTTATAAATAGAAATATATAAACTTGTTTTTAATTTTCTATTTGTCTATTACACTTCAGGCACTTTAGCTCACTTTTTTTGTATTATACCTTCTCCCTAACTCATCATATATATCCTGAAGGGTAATACCATGGTATCCCATTACCACCATAGTATGAAACCAGAGATCGGCGATTTCATATATTATATTCTCCTTGTCATTATTCTTTGAGCCTATTATTACCTCTCCTGCCTCTTCCCCTATCTTTTTCAGTATCCTGTCCTTTCCCTTTTCAAACAGTGAAGAGACATAAGAGTCGCTCTTTGAGTTTAACTTTCTGTCTATGATAATATCATAGACCTTGCTGAGGATACTATCGTACAGTTTTTCTTCTGAAAATCCCCCCTTCCCCCCTTTAGTAAAGGGAGGTGAGGGGGGGCTTTCAGCTATCCCTCTGTAAAAACATGACATATTGCCAGTATGACAGGCATTTCCGTGCTGTTCTACCTCTATCAGGAGAGTATCCTTATCACAATCTGTATATATAGACTTTACCACCTGATAATGTCCTGATGTCTCGCCCTTTTCCCATAGCCTCTTTCTTGACCTGCTGAAGAAGTGCGTCCTTCCTGTCTCTATGGTCTTTTTCAATGACTCCTCATTCATATACGCCATCATCAAGACCCTGCCATTATTATAATCTTGTATTATAGCAGGGATAAGACCATCTCTGTCAAAATTTAATCCATTAATACTGCTGATCTCCTCTTCTGTCATAATCTTACAGTTATACCTCTTGATCTCAGATACTCCTTGACCTCTCTTATGGTTCTCTCTCTATAGTGAAATATGGATGCTGCCAATACTGCGTCTGCCCTGCCGTCAACCAGCCCGTAATATAGATCATCCATATCTCCTGCACCCCCTGATGCAATAATGGGTATGCTTACCATCTCTGATACAACCCTTGTCAGTTCAATATCATATCCTTCTTTCTTACCGTCCATATCCATACTCGTAAGCAATATCTCTCCTGCACCAGACTCTTCCATCTTCTTTGCCCATTCAATGGCATCTATACCTGTTGCCTTTCTGCCTCCATAGATATAGACCTCCCATTTTAATTTCGTGCCAGACACCTTTTTTGCGTCTATTGCCACTACAATACATTGACTCCCGAACCTTTCAGATGCCTCTTTAACAAAGGCTGGTTCCTCTACTGCTTTTGTATTTATAGAGACCTTATCTGCCCCTGCCATTAATAGCCCTGATATGTCGTCTAAACTCCGTATCCCTCCCCCTACAGTAAGAGGTATAAAGACCTTTTCTGCTGTCTTTTTAACGACTTCCAAGATAATATCCCGTCTCTCATGGGACGCTGTTATGTCTAAAAAACATATCTCATCTGCCCCTTCCTCGTTATATATCTCTGCAGCCTCAACAGGGTCCCCGGCATCCTTTAAATTTACAAAGCTAACCCCCTTTACAACCCTTCCATCCCTGACATCAAGGCAGGGAATGATCCTCTTTGCTAACATCCGTTATTATCCTCTGCCAGTTTAATCGCCTCTCTCAGGTCAATCTCTCCTGCATAAATAGCCTTTCCTATTATTATCCCCTCTACTCCATTGATACTTTTCAGCCTTTTAATATCATCAAGTGTAGATATCCCCCCTGATGCTATTATGGGAATATCCACTGCATCTGCCATCTCAGATATTGAATCAAGATTAGGACCTTTTAGCATACCATCCCTTTTTATATCTGTAAAGATGATTGCCTTTACCCCAAGGTCTTCCATCCTCTTAACAAGGTCTATTGCCCGCTCTTCAGTGACCTCCATCCATCCTTTTACTGCAGCCATTCCATCTTTTGCGTCAATCCCTGCTATTATTTTCTCAGGAAAATAATTACATGCCTCCCTTACCAGACCATCATCTCTTAAGATTGATGTTCCCAATACTATTCTCTTAACTCCAAGAGATAGATATCTCTCAATAGTATCCATATCCCTTATGCCACCACCTACCTCTACAGGGATATCAATGCCTTGGACAATAGCTTTTATCGTCTCTATATTCTTAGGCAGACCGCTTACAGCCCCATCGAGATCTACTATATGAAGGATCGAAGCCCCCATATCTATCCATCTCATCGCTGCATCAAGAGGGTTATGATAATAGATGGTCTCATTATTCATCCTCCCCTGTTTCAGCCTTACACATCTCCCGTCCTTTATATCTATAGCTGGTATAATAATCATTAACTTGTAATCCTGCCAAAGTTCTCCAATATCTTTAACCCTAAGTTATGGCTCTTCTCAGGGTGAAACTGACATGCAAAGATATTATCCCTCTGGATACTTGAGACAAACTCTACCCCATATTCAGTGGTAGTAGCCATCAGATTCTCATTATCAGGCAGAGTATAGTATGAATGAACAAAATAGAGATATGACTTATCAGGAATATTATTTAATATGGGGACATCCTTTTTAATATTAATACTATTCCAACCTATATGAGGCACTTTGAGTTTATTAAAAGTAGAAGAAAACCTGACCACCTTCCCCTTAACTATATCCAGTCCCTTATGTATACCGAATTCCTCACTCTCTGTAAAGAGTATCTGGAGTCCAAGGCATATCCCAAGAAATGGCTTTCCTATTTTTATAGATTTATAGACTATATCTATTAGTCTTAAATCTTCCAGATTTTTCATACAATCAGGAAATGCCCCTACTCCAGGCAGGACAATATGTGAGGCATCAGCTATCTTCACTGGATCACTCGTTATAACGGCATCATATCCAAGTATCTCAAACCCCTTATGAACACTCCTTAAGTTTCCCATACCATAGTCAATTATTGCTATCATAAATACTTTCTCATAGTTAATTTAGTATAGCTTACAATTTTTTGGTTAAAGTGCTCATTAAGGTTTCTAATGGTCGGGGCGAAAGGATTTGAACCTTCGACTCCACCGTCCCGAACGGTGTGCGC
>JBHHUU010000051.1:0-14083 GCA_046753905.1 Nitrospirota bacterium
AGGTGACGCTATAAACTCTTTTCCACCTCTCACTCTGTATTAGCTGAATAGTTACGATACCTTATCCCCTCCCATCAATTGATAGGAGAAAAAAGTACCTATTGTATTACTATCATGGAGGGGAAAGTTCCCTCTCCCCTTGTGGGAGAGGGTTAGGGTGAGGGGGGTGTTTTCTTAGTATATCCTCTCTTACTTTATTGAATAAAGATATATATTCTTCGCTCCTGAAATCTGAATATGTATATGGCATGGGCATATAACTCTTTTCAGAGAATTGCAGTTCAACCTCTGCATATATGCCATTTCTTAGATAAACTCTGTGAGAATAATCCTTTGTAGTGGCAAGAACCACTTTGGCATCTGTGATATATCCAGGGTCTAAATTTATCCTTCTTGAAAATTGATTGCCTTCCTGTTTTCCAAATAACTTTTCAATCTCATTGGTCTTCTTTTTGACATCAGATATGGATTCAGGGGAGATATGGTATTTAAAGAAGACAAATTTTCTTAATAAATCTTCCCCCATTTCTTTCTCATAATAGTCTGTATGCTGCCATTCATATAATCTACTCTCATAATCTGTTATGCCATAAATCTTTATAAGATGCTCTATCGCTATTTCAAAGATATTCTCTTTTGCTGTCAACATACCTACAAACAGCTTTACTTTTTTTGGTAATATAATCCGTCCCATTTTTTTAAAATTAACAGTAAGTCTTTGTTTTTTCTAAAGTCCCCTCTCACCATCCTCTCAGAAGAGAGGGGAGGGTGAGAGGGTTGACTTAAGGGAGAAGGTTAGGTGAAGGTAATTCAATCGAGTCTTTCTATGCAAGACAAAATAAAATAAAGAGAGGTAAACTCCTTCTATTCTCCTGAGAAAGTACGGATATATGCTATTACATTCCATCTATCCTCTTCCTTCAGGGCAGACTTAAAGGATGGCATTCCGCTTCCCCTTCCACCTTTTGTGATCTTTTCAAATAATTCTTTATCAGTCTTTGTAGCCATCCGTTTTGAATCCTTAAAATTCGGCATCCTTGATTTAGGTCCTAACCCCTCTCCATTTTTGCCATGACAGGCAATACACTTCTTTTTATAAATAGCCTTTCCTGTATTTGCATCACCTTTTATCTCCTCACTTCCAGCAGGTTTTGCTATTAACAATAATAAAGAAATTATAATAAAAAGTGAGTATCTCTTTTTCATCTTACACCATCCTTTCTATTATTGTTTTTCTTAATAGGAGTTAATTATTGCACAACTCTATAAAAAAATTATAACACTGATTAGTAAAGAGTCAAGCTAAGTGTCTGTAAAAAACTAACTATCACATTGTGTTATTTCAATTTGCTCTCTAAAAAGTTCTTCAACAGACCCATGCCTGTCTTTGTAAGTATTGACTCTGGATGGAATTGAACTCCCTCAATAGGATATTCCTTATGTCTGATGCCCATTACCTCTTTTTCTTTTGTCTCTGCTGTTATCTCAAAACATGAGGGGATAGATGCCCTTTTTATTATTAGAGAATGATAACGGGTAGCCTCAAATGGATTCGGCAGGTCTGAAAAGATACCCTTTCCATCATGGTATATCATGGATGTCTTACCGTGCATTAGTCTCTCTGCCCTGACAATCTCACACCCAAATGCCTCGCCAATAGACTGATGACCAAGACATACTCCAAGTATAGGTTTTTTACCTGCAAAATATCTCACTAACTCGATTGAGATGCCAGCCTCTTTTGGGGTGCATGGTCCTGGAGAGATTACTATTCTGTCAGGATCCATCTCTTCTATCTCAGTTATCCCGATCTTATCATTCCTGAATACCCTTATATCCTTGCCTAACTCCCCTAGGTATTGGACAAGGTTATAAGTAAATGAATCATAGTTGTCTATTACCAATAGCATTTTCTTTTACTCCAGATTATTTTCAGCCATCTCAATTGCCGCCATCATTGCCTTTGCCTTGTTTACTGTCTCATCATATTCCCTTTCAGGGTTTGAGTCTGCCACAATACCTGCGCCTGCCTGTATAAATGCCTCTTTTCCTTTTGTTATTATTGTCCTTATATTTATACATGTATCCATGTTTCCAGAAAAACTAAAATATCCTACCGCCCCTGCATAAGGTCCCCTCCTTACAGGTTCTAATTCTTCAATTATTTCCATTGCCCTTATCTTTGGGGCGCCTGAGACTGTCCCTGCCGGGAAACATGCCTTCATTACATCATAGACATCCTTCTCATCTTTTAGTTGCCCGATAACATGAGAGACTATATGCATCACATGGGAATATCTCTCTATTATCATAAACTCATCCACCTTCACCTTTCCCATATCTGATACTCTCCCAACATCATTTCTCCCAAGGTCTACAAGCATTGTGTGTTCGGCTTTTTCTTTCTCATCAGACAACAGCTCTGTCATCAGCCTTTCATCATCATCTTTTGTCTTGCCACGTTTTCTTGTCCCTGCAATAGGCCTTACCTCCACCTTTTTATCCTCACATCTCACCAATACCTCAGGTGATGAGCCTACCAGAGAGATATCATCAAGATGAAGGTAATACATATATGGTGATGGATTAATTACCCTTAAGGCACGATATATATCAAATGGGGCAGAGTCTATCTCTGCCCTGAACCTCTGAGATAATACTACTTGTATGATATCACCAGAGGCTATATACTCCTTTGCCTTTATTACAGAAGACTTATACTCCTCCTTTTTCATATTAGAAGAGATATCTAATGGCAGTCCTTTCTTTGTCCCACTCTCTTTTATCTCTCTATTTTTCAGCCGTGCGATGATATCATCTATCTTTTTCACAGCCTCATTGTATGCCTCTTCGGCATTATCTCCGATATGGGCATTTGAGACAACCTTTATCTTATGGGCAAGATTGTCAAATATAAGTATCGTATCTGTAATTATAAAAAACATGTCAGGAAGACCTAATCCCTCCTTTTCATCCCCATTTTCATAGATATCCTCAAAATATCTGACTGTGTCATATCCTATATATCCAACCGCACCGCCAAAGAAACGTGGAAGCCCCTCAACCTCAACATGCCTGTAACCCGACATGATCTCTTTCAACACAGATAGGGGATCTTTATCTATGGGTATAATCTCTCTTGTCCCATTCTTAATTATCTCAACTCCCTCTTCAGTCCCCTTTATGATAATAGATGGATTTGCCCCGAGAAAAGAGTATCTTGCCCACTTCTCCCCCCCCTCTAAACTCTCAAGGAGATAGGAATATCTCCCGTTATCTATCTTCATAAGGGCAGAGACAGGGGTCTCAAGGTCAGCCAATATCTCCTTATATACAGGGATGAGATTGCCCCTTTTTGCCATACTACAAAATTCTTTTAGATTGGGATAATACATATTCCTCTTTTATCTTATTCTTCTGTATCTTTCCTGTTGCGGTTTTGGGAAGAGTGTCAACAAATATGACCTTTCTCGGAC
Source organism: Nitrospirota bacterium (assembly GCA_046753905.1). Taxonomy (GTDB): domain Bacteria; phylum Nitrospirota; class Nitrospiria; order JBHHUU01; family JBHHUU01; genus JBHHUU01. The sequence continues at coordinate 3,477 of JBHHUU010000051.1, forward strand.
ACTTGAAGTCAGCCAGATGTCTCTTGCAATATTCTATAATGTCATCTTCATCTATCTCTTCTCCCTCTTTGGGGATTATAAATGCAAAGACCTCTTCTCCCCAGATAGTATCTGGTATACCTACTACAGATGCCTCTGTAATCTCTGGATGTCTATAAAGAAGCTCCTCTATCTCCTTTGGATAGATATTCTCTCCTCCACGGATAATCATCTCCTTTTTTCTCCCTACAATATAGAAATAGCCATCATCATCCATATACCCGAGGTCACCTGTATAAAGCCAGCCATTTTTTAAGGTAGAAGCAGTCGCCTCAGAATTTTTAAAATAACCTTTCATCACATTATCACCCTTAACCACTATCTCACCAATGTCCATAGTGTCAAGCTCTCTGTCTCTCTCATCAAATATCTTCATCTCCTGTTCAGGGAGAGGTATACCAATAGAACCTATCTTCCTCTTTCTGCCCAATGGATTTACAGAGCTTACACATGTCCCTTCACTCAGTCCGTATCCTTCAAGAATATATGCCTTAAATTTCTCTTCAAACTTTTTAAATACCTCTGCTGGCATGGGCGCAGCCCCGCATACACAAAACCTTAAAGAGCTTAGATTATACATCTCTGCGTCAGGCAGATTAAGAAGGATTGAATATATTGTTGGTACACCGCTAAATGCCGTTGCCTTAAATTCTGCCAGCGTAGGGAAAAAATCCCTTGGGCTGAACTTTTCCATCAAGACCATGCTTGCACCTGCATAAAGAGGGCTTAATGTAGTAACCACCTGACCATTGACATGAAAGAGAGGCAATATACACAAAAATCTGTCATCCTTAGTCATCTGTGTGGCATTAACAAACTGCACTGTATCAAAGATATAGTTCTTATGTGTAAGTATAACACCTTTTGGCTTTCCTGTTGTCCCAGAGGTATATATTATAGAGGCACAATCTCCATCAATAAGAGGGACTGAAAGAGGTGCAGGTGATGAATCTAAGATTGAATCTAAAGAGATCGTATCCTTTGGTTCCCTGTTATCAATAGTAATAATATGTTTCAGATCAGAAAGGCGAGGTCTAATCCTGCTTATCATCTCCATAAATTGACTGCATGTAACAAGGGCAACGGTCTCAGAATTATCAAGGATATAAGCTACCTCTTCATCCTTTAGGTTAAAATTGATAGGCACAGCCACAGACCCTGCCTTCATTATCCCAAAGAAAAAATAGATAAACTCAGGGCAATTAGGAAGGAGGACAGATATGTTTTCACCCTTTTTTATCCCCAAATTTAAAAGTCTGTTCCCAACCCTATTTGTAATCTCATCTATCTCCTTATATGTCTTTTTGATATCTTTAAAGAAGAGAAATGTCTTTTCAGGGTCTTCTTCTCCCTTTTTTTCAATAAGCTCTCTGATAGTCATAGCCTAATCATCCTGTTAATCTTAAAGCCTTTAAACACAGATTCACCATTTACACCAAAAATACAATATTAATCTGAAAAATGCAATTAAAAACCTTAGAGCCTGTTCAATATCTGGTTGATATTCGTGTGCGCTCAGTTTTATCATTTGACCTTTTTTGAATTTTATTCTATAAACTAAGTAAGTATTCGAGTTATAAGGTTTGTGGTTCAAAGTTTTTTTTACAGATTAGTAACTATTCAGCTAATACAGAGTGAGGGGTGGGAAAGAGTTTATAGCGTCACCTTAGCGTTTAGGTCTCACTACTTATAGAGACCTGATCTGAAATGATGCTGTTGTATCTTAATAAACTTATTATAATCATACGCATTATAAAGTCTTTGGAACTCTTTGCTCTGTATTAGCTGAATAGTTACACAGATTAAAATAAGGAGAGGTCATGAATATCAGAGAGATAGCCTGTAAGATATTAAAAAAAATGGAGCATAGAAGGGATATAGATGGGATAGAGATATATCTGCAAAGGTCTAAATCTACAACTATTGAGGTAAAAGATAAAGAGGTTCATGCATTAGATATAGCGGATGATTATGGTGCTGCGGTAAGGGTGCTTTATAAGGGGAAAATGGGTTTTTCCTATTCATCTGACTTAAGTGATGATGCAATAGAGAAACTGTGTCTCAGGGTTATGGAGAGTACAGAGACCGTGACTAAGGATGACAATTATAACCTTGTAATGCCATTAAATGGAGAATATCCTGATGTAGCGATATTTGATGAGAGATTACGGGATATAAAAGAAGAGGAGATGATAGAAAAGACCATGGAGTTGGAAGATGCTGCAATGGGGTATGATTCAAGGATTGTAAAGATAAGAAAGGGCGCTGCCAGATTTTCGGACTATGATGTTGTTATAATTAATTCATCAGGGTTGGATATAGGCTATTCAGGTACATTATACTCTGCATCTATCACACCTGTAGCCGAAGAGAATGGCGATACACAAATGGGTGATGATTTTATCATCTGTAGATTTTATGATGACTTTGATCTGAAAAAGGTTGGAGAAAATGCATCAAAAAACGCAGTAGAATTATTAGGGGCAAAAAAGATCAATTCTATGAAGATACCTGTGATATTATCAAATATTGTATCTGCTGAGTTTCTCGGTATCCTCTCACCAAGTTTTTATGGGGATAATATCATTAAAGGCAAGTCTCTTTTGATAGGAAGGGATGGGACCAGAATAATCTCCGACAGAATAACAATTATAGATGATGGGAGATTGCCTGATGGTATGGGATCAGCACCTGCTGATGATGAGGGGACTCCGATGAAAAGAAAGGTATTAGTAAAAGATGGTATTCTTAAGTCCTTTTTATATGATTCTTATACTGCAAAGAGTGAAAATAGGAAATCCACAGGCAATGGTATTAGAAATGGATTCAAGGGTGTGCCTGGTGTTGGGGTGACAAATCTATTTATAGAAAGAGGTGAAAAAAATATGGCAAGCCTCATTTCTCAGGTAGAAAAGGGGGTATATGTCAATGAGGTAATGGGCATTCATACCGCTGATCCCATATCAGGTGATTTTTCCGTCGGTATAACAGGATTTTTTATAGAGAAAGGGATGTTTGCCTATCCAATAAGGGAATCAATAATCTCTGGCAATATATTAGACCTTTTTGGCAGTATTGAAGATGTCGCTGATAATATGAGATTCATTGGAAGGGTAGGTTCTCCGTCATTGTTGTCAGGCAATCTATCTGTGAGCGGGAATTAGTATCGGGGATCAGGGGTCGGGGATTAGATTTTCTCCTGCCCCCTGACCCCTATTGGGGGAGGGAGAAAATTGAAAAAAAAAGGTGTAATAGGAGTAGATATCGGAGGTTCAGGATTTAGAATAGCAGGGATAACACCTGATGGTAAGGTTAACGGAGGAAGAAAAAAAGCGCCTCTGATATCAAGGGAAAAGGACTTTGTAATAGATAGCCTGATAAAGGAATTAAAGGATTATATCAGCAGATATAACAGGGAAATATTAGGGATAGGTATCGGGATACCTGGTTTCTTTATGATAAAGAGGGGGATATTGCACTCCTCTCCGAACTTTCCCGGATGGAAGATGGTTCCTATAAAGAGATTGATACAGGATGAGATTGATATCCCCATATTTGTTGAGAATGATGCCAATGCTGCTACTTTTGGAGAATTCTGGGCAGGTGCAGGAAAGGGTGTTAAAAACTTGATATTTTTAGGGCTGGGTACAGGCGTGGGAGGAGGAATAATTATTGATGGAGAGATATTGCATGGCTCTTCCGGGATAGGGGGAGAGGTAGGACATCTTATAGTTGATCCTGAAGGACCTATATGCGGGTGTGGAAATCATGGCTGTATCGAAAGTTATGCATCAGCAACCGGAATTGTAAATAATTATAAAATAAAGATAGAAGATTCCAATTATGATCTATCTGACCTAACAGCTAAAAAGGTCTTTTTAATGGCACAGAAGGGAGACAGAAGAGCAAAAGAGGTCTTTCAGAATATGGGCAGGTATTTAGGGATTGCCATAACATCACTTATTAATCTGTTAAATCCCGATATGGTGATAATAGGCGGAGGTGTTTTGACTTCATGGGAGTTATTTATTAATATAACAAAAAAGGAGATAAAAAAGAGAGCAATTAGACCTTCTGCAAAAAATGTCAGGATAGTTCCTGCTCATCTCAGAGAGAAGGCAGGTTTAATTGGTGCAGGAGGTATTGCATGGAAGGAGATTGGTTTACTTGAATAAGGGTCATGAGAGTTAATGAGAAATAAATTTTTTCTTTTGATTATTCCCCTTGTCTGTATTTTCTTTTTAATGAGTTCTTTAAAAGTGCGGGGTGAGGAAAGAGAACTTAAGATAAATAGAGTAGAGGTAAGCGGCAACAGGAAGATTGAATCTTCTACTATAAAGATAAGACTCAAATCCAAAGAGGGAAATATACTCTCTCAGGATATATTAAAGGAAGACATAAAAACCATATATAATATGGGATATTTTAACGATGTCTCTGTTAAGAAAGAAGAGTCTGAAGATGGATTAAAGATAATCTTTATGGTAACAGAGAGACCTATTGTAACAGAGATAACATACGAGGGTAACAAAGAGATACTGACTGAAAAATTAAAAGAAAAGGTTACTATAAAGACAAATGATTTTTTAGATGAGAAAGAGGCTAAATTAAACGCTGAAAACCTGCAAAGGTATTATTACGAAGAGGGATATCATAATGCCGTTGTAACCCCGGTAATTAACAAGATTGATGAGGATAAAAGTTCTGTTACCTTTTTTATAAAGGAGGAGGCAAAGAGTTATATAAAAAATATAAGTCTGAAGGGAAATAAAGTGTTCAGCAGCAGGAAGATAAGGAAGGTTATGGATACTAGAAGATATTTCTGGCTTACATCCTGGCTTACACAGTCAGGTATATATAATAAGGAAAAGTTGGAGAATGATATTGAAGAGATCAAGGATTTATATCTTAATAATGGTTATCTGAATATTCAGGTCGGGAGGCCGCTTGTTACCTTAAGTGATGACAGGGAGTGGTTTTTTATTGAAATTGAGATATTTGAGGGAGAACAGTTCAGGATAAAAGATATCGGATTTGTCGGAAATCATATACTAAGTGACAGAGAACTGATGAAGATAATAAATCTGAAAGAGGATGATATAGCAAAAAAAGAGAGGATCAGAGATGATATAGGTATAATTACTGAGGCGTATGGCGAAAGGGGTTATGTTTTTGCGCATATAGTACCTCAGATAACTACTGATGAGGAATCAAAGACCGCAGATATAATATTTGAGGTCAGCGAGGGAGAGAAAGTAAAGGTTAGAGAGATAAATATATCAGGGAATGATAAGACAAGGGATAAAGTTATCAGGAGGGAGATAAAGCTTGATGAACAGGATACAATGAATACCAGACTGTTGCGGAGGAGTTTTCAGAGGCTGTATAACCTGAATTTTTTTGAAAATGTTGAAATAACACCTGAACAGATAGGTAAAGACCAGATGGACTTGAATGTCAGTGTTATAGAGAAGTCTACAGGGACATTCAGTATAGCAGGTGGATATAGCTCAGTAGATAAAATTGTAGGTATTGTTGATGTAACTATAGGAAATCTGTTTGGAAGGGGACAGCTATTAAAGACAAAGATAGAGACAGGTGGTGTAAGAAAGAGTTACAGTATAACCTTTCGCGAACCATATCTCTTTGATTATAATCTCTCCGCAAGGTTTGATCTATTTAATCAGCAGAGGAAATTTGATACATATACTGAAAAGAGGATTGGAGGCGATATTATATTCGGAAAGCCATTTACTGAATATGTCAGAGGAAGCCTCAGCTATAAGAGAGAAGGGCTGGAGGTCTTTGATATCATAGATACTGCTTCTACAGATGTCTTGAATCAAAGGGGTAAAACCCTGACAAGCAGTATCGGGTTGACGCTCTCAAGGGATACGAGGGACAACTTTATTAACCCCTCTTCTGGTTCAAAAAACTTTATTTCCATAGAACAGGCAGGTCTTATAATGGGAGGAGATAATGATTTTATAAAGATAATCGGGGATTCGAGCAAATACTTTCCTATTAAATGGGGAACAGTATTGTCTTTACATTCAAGAATCGGTTATGCAGAGGGTATTAAAGATAAACCACTGCCATTAGGCGAGAGGTTTTTTGTAGGAGGTATAAATACAATAAGAGGGTTTGATTTTGGAAAAGCAGGACCAATAGATATAACAGGAGAGGCATTGGGCGCTCATAAAGAGCTTATATTTAACATTGAATATCTCATTCCGCTTGTCCCTGAGGCAGGCATAAAGACCCTTGTCTTTTTTGATGCAGGAAAGGGGTTTGGTGAAAATGAAGGGATAGACATTAATGGTTTAAGATACAGTACAGGGGCTGGAATCAGATGGATATCTCCTATAGGTCCATTGAGGCTTGAATGGGGATATGTCCTCAACAGGAGACCAGGTGAGACACAAAGGCCAATAGAGTTTTCTATTGGGTCGTTGTTTTAGAGAAACAGTATCTTATAAACTGATAAACCTTCCAGGTATATCTACTCCGCAGAATGAACACCTCCCTTTCACAATCTTTATATCCGAGATATAATATCCTCTCCTGTTTATTAATAATTTTCCGCATCCGTGACAATATGTATTTTCGCCATCATGACCAGGGAGATTTCCTATATAGACATATTGCAGTCCTTCCTTTATTCCTATATCTCTTGCCTTTTCCAGAGATGATACAGATGTGGGCGGAATATCTGAAAACTCAAGATGAGGATGAAAACGGGTAACATGCCATGGCGTCTCTTTACCAAGTTTACTGACGATCCATAATGCAATATCCCTTAAATGCGATATATCATCATTAAGACCTGATGTTATATTGGTAATACATTCCACATGCATACCCCACCTCTTTTTTGCATGTATTGCGGCATCTAATATACCCTCAAACCTCTTTATGCCTGTAATCTTTTTATATACAGATTCTGAGAATCCCTTTATATCAACCCTGAATGCGTCTAAATAAGGACCTATTATATCTAATGCCTCCTTTGATATATAACCATTGGTTACATATACAGTATAAAACCCCCTCTCTTTTGCCCTCTTTGCCCCTTCTAATGTATATTCAAACCAGATGGTCGGCTCATTATATGTCCATGCGATCCCATCAGATGACGACTCTTCTATTAGTGTGACTGTTTCATCAGGAGTAACACAGGCTTCATACCTTTTCTTTTGTATAGATTCTTCTGCCTCTGCATGAGATATCCCCCAATTCTGACATCCTGGACAACGAAAGTTACATCCAATACTTCCAAGAGATAGACATCTTGAACCTGGATAAAAATGATAAAGAGGCTTCTTTTCTATTGGATCAGCATTTATAGATGAGACTATACCATATATAAGGGTATAAAGTTTACCACCCCTGTTCAGCCTTGTTCTGCAAAATCCCCTCTGGGATTCACTGATAATGCACCTGATCTGACAGACATTGCACTTTACCCTCTCCTTATCAAGCCTTTCATACAGTATTGACTCTTTCATTGATAGACAATACTCCTTCTTCTATTATACCAATACAATACCCTCAATTCTACCACCTTTTCTTTTATCCTTCAAATATCGTAACTATTTAGCTATTACTATGAAAATCCCCCCTGCCCCTCTTTGCTAAAGGGGGAGTATAAGTTTCCCTCTTTGTTAGAGGGGGTTAATTTTCATCCTCGGGGGTGAACAACTCGTTCATGTATGTTTACTCTATTTTGTATTTTTGACTTGACTTAGGGAAAATTACCGTAGGGTGAGACAGCAGTTTGACATAGTCCTAAATGAGGATTATAATGCAAGAAGTGGAGGGAAGTGGTTTGTCTGCTTTAAAGAGGGAGGAAAATGATGTTTGGAATCGGTATGCCAGAGCTGATAGTGATTATGCTGATTATATTAATTATCTTTGGTGCTGGCAAACTTCCAGAGATAGGTTCTGGATTGGGAAAGGCTATCAGAGGATTTAAGAAAGGACTCACTGACGCAGATGATATAGAGATATCTGATAACAGGAAGGAAAAGGATAACAATAATAGTAAGAATGATACTGAAAAAAATGAAGAGAGATAAATTCTAAGAGACTGTTCAATATCTGGTTGATATTCTTGTGCGTTCAGGTTTAGGTTAACCAGATCTTGAACAGGCTCTAAATACGAAACCCTAAACCTGAATCCAGACAAGCTGGAAAATTCTAATGTCTAAATCCGAAATAATATCAAATGACAAAAATCTAAATGACAAAAACAGGAAGTTTTGAACATTTGAACATTTGTATTTCGAATTTGTTTCGAATTTCGATATTCGGATTTAGCATTTCTTATCTATTTAATTAAGAGGTAAATATGCAGCATAATAACAAAAAAAACAGAGATTTATACATATTGAAACCTTATAATAATATAATCGTAAAATCTGGACTTGTCAGGTCTTTTATCTATTCATTTTTTGTAATATTTCTCTTTATAGCCTGTGCATCATCACCTTTACGACTGATAAATACCGCAATAAAAGAAAATCATTCAAAGATAGAGAGAACAGAAGATTCTAAGAAAGATAATGCAAAAGAGAAAAAAAAGAAGAAGATTGCAGGTTCTCACAAACAATTATTTATCAAGGTAACTGATAAAGACTATTTCTATTTTATGAAAGGTTATTATTATGAGATTAGGAATGATTATAAAAAGGCATTAGATGCATATCTTAAAGCCATATCATATAATAAAAAATCTTATTACTTATTACATCATACAGCCGAGTTATTACTTAAATTAGGAGATATTAAGCATGCACTAATATATGCAAAAAGAGGGGCGGAGATTGAACCTGATAATACCATTGCTCTTATCTTTTTGGGTGATCTATATTATGCCTATGGAGATAAAGATAGTGCAATAGATATCTACGATAAGTCAATTGAGACAAACCCTGAAGAATTAGATGCATATTTTAAAGAAGTCAAAGTATATGTTGATCTCAAGGATTTTATAAAGGCAAAAGAGGTTATCAACAGAGCAATTGAAATAAAACCATCTTCTCATGAGGTATATTTTCATCTGGGTTATATCCTGAGTGAGGAGGGAGAGTATGAGGAGGCCATAAAAAATTATAAAAAGGCTATTGAGATAAATAAGGTATTTAAATATGCCTATACCGGTATTGCACATGTATATGAAAAGAAAAAAGATATAGATAATGCCATAGAAACTTACAGGCAGATAGTTGATGAAATAGATGAAGATGACAAGAATATATATAACAGCCTGATAAGGTTATATCTCCAGAAAAATGCCTATGATGAAGCCCTGTCAGTATTAAATAAAATGATAGAAAAATATCCATATAGCCTTGATGCACATGTAAGAATGGGACTTATATATATATCTAAAAAAGATTATCAGATGGCATTGGATAAGTTCCAATTTGTTATCTCATTAAGGCCAGAGGATATTAAAATAAAAGAGTATATAGCATATCTTTATGGAGAGATGGGAGAATATGAAAAGGCGGTATCTGAATACGAAAAGATTATATCAGATAATCCAGAATATGGGGATACATATCTCCGGCTTGGAATCCTTTATACCAATAAACTAAAGGAGAGTGAAAAGGGGGAGGTATATTTAAAAAAGGCTATTGAGGTAGACCCTGAAAAGATAGAGCATTATCTCTATTTGGGATTTTTCTATTATCAAAAAGATAGAAATGAAGAGGCCATAGCTATTTTTAAAGAGGGGTTGAAGATTGCCCCGGATAATAGTGAACTGCATTTTAATTTAGGAATGGCATATGATAAACTGGATAATTTTGATGATATGGTATTTGAAATGAAAGAGGCTATCCAGTTAAATTCAAAGCACGCCAATGCCATGAACTATTTAGGATATACGTATGCTGATAAAGGAATACAATTAGAAGATGCCCTTTCTTTAATAGAAAGGGCATTAGAGATAAAGCCTGAAAATGGTTATTATATTGATAGTCTAGGATGGGTATATTTTAAAATGGGTAGGATGGAAGAGGCTTTGACAGAATTAAAAAGAGCTGCTGATATTATTCCAAATGATCCTGTTATACTTGAGCACTTAGGAGATATTTATCTTGGCAGTGAAATGAGAGATAAGGCAAGAGAAGAATGGATACGGTCTTTAGAAACAGACCCGGAGAATAGTAAATTGATCGAGAAATTTAAAGAGACAGGTTTTGGAGACCCCGAGGCAATAGAGAGTATCAAAAAGGCCAGAGAGGAGAAAGAAAGAGAATCATCAGAAGGGGGAGTAGAGTGAGAGTAAAAAGGTATTGCGATATTTAGAGAGACAAAAATTGTCACTAACTTACCAAATAATGACTGTTAATCAACATATAACTTATTAACCAGAATCCATCCTGTAGCTGTAACATATTGATTTTAAAGCCTTTATCTTGTGTTTCCCGAACAAGCTTAATCTTGGCACAAAAACTGCTATATAGTTAAGTAAAAAATGAGAAAATTAACTTAAATGAGAAGGGTGCAGTTGTCAGGGTGCAGGGTGCAGATTTAAAGATTTTTTCTGCACCCTGCAC
>JBHHUU010000052.1:0-13988 GCA_046753905.1 Nitrospirota bacterium
CCTTTGTATCTTTCTCGGGATAACCTTTTATGCAATAATAAAGAAAAGAGGGGAAAAGTGTGACTGTAATTAGCTGAATAGTCACACAAAACAATATGTTACGATTAAAGATTCAGGGATAAGTTTATGGTATGAAAAAGACTATAAAGAGAATAACCGCTCTGTTGATTGCTGCTATGTTAATGTCATTATGCTGTTTATGAAGCCATAGGAAAACCTTATAAATAAAAGGAGAGAATTTTATTATGTTTGTCTGGTGTAGCAGTATATTTCTGTTATTTGTCTTCTATGTCAACCCTGCCTTTGCTCATGAGCCTATATTTAGCGTTGGTCCTGAGACAATATACAGGGGAGGTCTTGGCATAGAGGCAGAGATAGAGCATGACAGGGGAGATAATAAAAGAGAGACGGCAGTAGATTATGAGATTATCTTTGGCATTACAGAAGATATCTCTCTAACAGCAAGGCTGCCTTACATTATTGAAAAAAGAGATAATGCAAAGACATCTCAGGGAATTGGCGAAGCAGCTTTTCGGGGTAAGTATCAAGTGTATAAGAAAGACAGACTTGGCGCTCAGGATAAAGTTGCATTGATCTATGGTCTGAAAATCCCAACCGGAGATAAAGATAAGACCCCGCCTCTTGGGAGCGGTTCATTTGACCACATCTTTGGCATTTCATTAGGACATGAATCTACAACTCTCTATGGGTTTGCTACAGGACGCTATCTATTGAACAGCAGTTCAGACAATAAGGATAAAGGTGATCGAGTCATCATAGATATTGCGTTTGGTTTCAGACCATGGTTGAGACCTTATAGGTCATGGGACTTTGTGCTGCTTATTGAGAATAGTTACATAGTATCTTATAAGGATGAGATAAATGGCATTAGAGAGAAAGGTTCCGGAGGAGAAGAGCTCTTCAGTGGTCCGACATTTCTCTGGTCTATCCGTAATCTCATGGTTAAGGGAGGGATTCAATTCTCTATCTGGGAGGATCTAAATGGCAATCAGGATGAGACTGATTTCCGATCTGTTATTGCCGTTGAATATCATAATTAAGGGAGGAGGGAAAGGTTATGAAAAATATAATCATAATAGGTATGTTAATTATTCTCCTGTTATTCAGTTTTGCAAGACCTGTAGAAGCAGAGGTTGAACATATAACCATTAGGGTTGATGGATTGGCCTGTCCCTTCTGTGCCTATGGATTAGAAAAAAAGATAACAAAGATCAGCGGTGTCATGGACTATGATGTTAATATGAAAGAGGGTAAAGTATTTATCGGGCTTAAGTCAGACGCACATATTGAGATGAGCAGTCTATATAAAGCAGTCAGGGAGGCAGGCTTTACATTAAGAAATATCTCATTGCGGGCAAGAGGAAAGATAGAACAGTCTGATAAGGGATTAATATTAGTCTTTGGCGGAAACAGAGAGAGATTTCTTCTCTTTAAAAAGACCTCAGGCAGGAGGTTGGAAAGAAAGGATATTGAAGATATTAAAGACCTTGAAGAAGAAGTTGTGATCGAAGGGGTTGTTGAGGAACAAAGAGGGCTTCCTATTGGATTATCAGTAAATACCTTAGAAAGAATAGAATGAGATATATAAATCTATTCCTTGTTGTTATCCTGATAGGCTGGTTTCTTATAGGGTGGGGAGAAAACCCTTATGAGAATTATGAGCATACCTTTATATTAGGCAAAAAGGGAGCAGAGATTGGGGAATTTAATGAACCAATAGGAATTGCAATTGATAATGATGGTCTCATCTATGTATCGGATGCAGGAAACAATCGTATCCAGAAATTCTCACCAGAAGGCAGATTTATCAAGATGTGGGGCAAAAAGGGTAAAGGTCATGGTGAACTGAACCGACCTATGCATATCAATTTCGGAACTGATGGATATCTTTATGTGGCTGAATATCTGAATGATAGGATTCAGGTCTTTGACAGGGAAGGCAGATTCATCAGATTTATAGGCATTAAAGAGGATGGCTCAAGTCATTTTGATGCCCCTGGCGGAGTATCCATAGATAAAGGTGGTAATACTTATATAGCGGACTTTTACCACCATCAGATCCAGAAATTTTCCCCTGAAGGAAGGTTTCTCCATTCTATAGGAAAACATGGAAGGATTCTTGGAGGATATTTCAACTATCCAACAGATATAGAGATAGGAGCAGATGGAAATCTTTATGTAGCAGACGCATATAATAATCGTATCCAGAAATTCACGCCTGATGGTAAATTTCTGGATAAATTGGGGGGATTTTTGGGATTGGGGATACCTCTCTCTCTGAGAGGCTTTTTTAATGTCTCAACTGGAGTTACGATTGATACAAATGGAAATCTTTATGTAGCAGATTTTTATAATAACAGAATCCAGATATTTAATTCCAAAGGTAAATTTTTATCAGCTTTTGGAGATGACATCCTTACACATCCGACTGATTGTGCTATAGATAGAGAGGGAAATATCTGGGTAGTTGATTTTAGAAATAACCGCATTGTGAGATTTAAACAGAGATAGCAACTATTTAGCTAATACAGAGCAAGGGGTTCCAAAGACTTTATAATGCGTATGATTATAATAAGTTTATTAAGATAGAACAACATCATTTCAGATCAGTTCTCTATGAGTAGTGAGACCTAAACACTAATGTGACGCTATAAACTCTTTTTCACCCCTCACCCTGTAATAGCTGAATAGTTACAAAAGACTTAAAACCCACATTCCGGAAGATTGTAATTACCCAATAAGTTGGGTAATTACTAAAAATCTCTGTAAGTGCTTGATTTTATTAGTAACCAATTTTGACTTTCCGGAATACGGGTTAAAAGTTGTTATAATTTTTTCTATAGATACTTCATTAATATTTATGGTAAAATTATTGAAAGTGAAAGTGAGTCCTTTGTTCATATTATTATGCTCCTTATTCAGACAATAAGAGCAATTTTATAACAAAGGTCTTCTCTTTTATACTCTACCATTTTATTAGATTAAAAAAAGGACATATAGAAACGATTATGAAGCTTACTATAAATTTAGCATCTAAGGAATATCTCTTATTAAAGAAAATAAAGATTATTCTCTATTGCCTTTCTATCCTCTCTTTGCTCTTATTTATAACAAACATCTTTAACCTATCTTCTTATAGAGAAAAAGAGGTTATGATAAGAGAAAGCTCAGTAAGGGTTAAAGAGAGAGAGAAGATACTTGTGTCAGATTTAAAAAAGAGAGGGATAGATATATCAAAGAAAGGGGTAAACAGGCTAAAAAGAGATGTATCATTTGCAAATGAGCTTATTGAAAAAAAGAGATTTTCATGGAGTCTCTTTTTTAATGATATAGAAGAAGATGTCTCATCCAATATCTCTATAAAGGCTATAAAGCCATCTTCTCAACAATCATCCATTGTAATAAATGGAGCTGCCCTTTCTCTTAAGTCTCTTACTAATTTCATAAAAGACCTTGAAGATTCAGACAGATTCAACGAAGTATTTCTTACTAATCAAAAAAAAGGCAAGGACAACCTGTTAGATTTTACTATTAAATTAAAATATCAGAGAGAGCAGGATAAAAATATTGGCAGTTAAAGAAACAAAAAGACAGTTATCTGTTAATGATATCTTAAAAAGATATAGGATATTACTAAAAGGGGGTGCCCTTCTTTTTTTAACACTAATAATGAACTTTATTTTATATTTTTTCTTTATTTCTCCTATCAGGAGCAACATCCAGAAATTGGAAAATAGATGGATATCCACAAGAAACAATATAACTCAGATGGTTTTGTATAATAATGCCCATAATGACCTCATAAAATTCAGGGAAGATATCGTTGGAAAGAGAGAATTTGTCAAGATAGTTGAAAAACTGTCATATATAGCGAAAAATAGTAATATTGTTATCCCTTCTATTGAATATCACACAGAAGAAGGAGAGGGCGGAATAAAGAAGGTACTATTTTCATTTTCACTGGATGGCAGGTACAGGGATATCAGACGATTCATATATAATATTGAGAAAGAGAAAGACTTCATTATAATAGAAGATTTAATCCTAACCAAATCAAGACAGATGAATAGTAATATACACCTTGAGATAAATATTGGAGGTTATTTTTATTAATAATAGTTACAAAGGTTGTAGTTTTTAAGATGAATATACCTAATTTATTGACTGGTATCAGAATTTTTTTGATACCTATCTTTATAATTTCTTTAATATACAACTATTATTTCTATGCCTTATGGATATTCATATTTGAAAGCATAACAGACAGTCTAGATGGACTTATTGCCAGACTATATAATCAAAAGACCAACTTTGGAAAATACTTTGATCCAATGGCTGATAAGCTATTGCTTACATCAGCCTTTGTCACCCTCTCTGTATTGAATATTGTCCCTTTATGGCTGACAATCATTGTTGTAAGCAGGGACATCATGCTTGTTATGGGGACATTAATCCTGCACCTCACACAGAACAGACTTGATGTCTCTCCAACTATTGTAGGTAAGGCTACAACCTTGTTCCAGTTAATCTATATAATCTCTGTATTATTATTTATAGTCTTAAATAAAAGTATAGACTCACTCTCCCCAATTGTTTGGATTATCACACTAATAACAATTATCTCATGTCTTCACTACTTATATAGAGGATTTAAACTTATTAATGGAATAGTTGCCCTGTAGAATTGTTTAGCAAATGGGGTTTTGGGACGGACTCATTAGAGCCATGAGCGGTTTAGCCTGTAATCATGAATTGAGTCTTCCTGTCTTTTTAAGATACCGTGCTGCAGCATACGCACAAATAAGAGGTATAAGAAGTTTTGCCATGCCGAGGATATCTTCACGCCTTGATTGATATCCAAACGCTGAATAGGTCTCCCACATCATCAATAATATCACAGATGCTATCCAGACAAAGGTTGTACCATATTCTTTTGATACAAGGACTTTCCAGTTAAAAGTCATGCCTTCAATCGACTTTCGTATGTTTCTGAAATTTGGTATGAACCTGTTGACCTCATTACAGTAATTTTCATATTCCTTCCCAAATTGTTTCTTAAGAAAATCTTCCTCAGCCATTATGATAGCCGTATACCCTAACACAAAAAAAGGGATACCAATTATATAAAACCATCTTGAGTTCATAATGATCCCCAGACCAATAACAATCATCAGGTTTCCAACATATAAAGGATTTCTGCTATGGGCAAAAAAACCTTCCTTAACAAGTTTATCTGCATATATTTTCTTATTTTTACCCCCACGTCTGATATAGGCGAATCCTATCACAAGAGCCCTTAATATCTGTCCACTCAGGGCTACAGCTATCCCAACAACATCCATCCATCTGTCAAGATACTCATTGCCCAATAGCAACTCTGGTCTTGTCCCAACAACCAGAGATAAAAAAACAGCAGGGAATAGAAAATCCCTGTATTTAAATAAGAAGTGCCCTAACAATACCATCACCTATTTTATCCCTATTATTCCACAGAAATTGTACCATTTAAAAAATATATCAAAATATCTGAACCCGGTTTCAGACAGGAGTTCTTTGTTTTCCCATAACTTATATGGTATCAGGACATTTTCCAGTGCCTCCCTTTTTTGGGATACCTCCATATCACTATAGCCATTCCGCTTTTTCATCTCATAGTAGTATTTGATGAACAACCTGTTAAAGAGTGAATTTTCCCCAATAACTTTTTCAAAAATAATCACACACCCTTGTTCATTTAACCCGTTATAGATGCTGTTTATTACTTTGGTTCTATATAAGGGACGAATAAATTGCAGTGTCAGATTCATAATTACAACAGAGGCATTGATGATATGTATTCCCTGATTCAGGTCTGAACACCTAAGCTCATAGTTCCTTGAAACATTGCTACGGATAAGCCTTTCTTTACCCTTATCAAGCATATCCTGTGACGAATCTATACCTATAAACTTGATCTTATGGTTTATTACCTTATCAAGGTTCAATAAAGTAGTGCAGGTAGAACAACCCAGGTCATAAATATTTGTCCCTTCAACAACAAAATCCGAAACTATCTCACATATCATTCTCTGCACTTCATCATAGAAGGGCACAGATCGATGCAGCATATTATCAAATACAGATGCTGTCTCTTTTCCAAAGTTAAAATCATCTATTTTCTTTATCTTCTTACTGAACAGCGTATCATTATTTGAAGACAAAGCCATCACCTCTTCCATAAAAATAATAATTGAATTAACAGAAATCCCCTTTTTTTAACGATAAAATATTATCACAATAATTGAGAATTTTGCAATATTTTTTTCTGATTTTTTGTAAGTTATTAATTTGCACAGATAATTGCTGTTTTTTGGGAAAAACGGTTGACTTTTTGAAAAGAGAAGAATAATATAGATTTATTTTTAAAGTTTTTATTTAAGTGAGGAGGATCTTTTTGGAAGAAGGGATAGTTTCTCTCTTAACTGTTTCAGAAAGCTGGCAGGCACTAATACCTTTCTGGGCAGTCATGATACCAATTATTGGCGCCATCGTAGTCTTTCTTTTTGGTAAAGAGGAGAGGATAAGAAATTATCTCTTTATTGGCACAACAGTATTAACCTTTGGAACGATATTATTGATGTACAGCCCTGTAGTCAACGGGGTAAATGTAGGTGGACATCAGTATAAAGGTCTATATCATGCCTTTTCTTATCTTCCTGGATTTAAGAATATCTCTCCCTTTGACATGACCTTTAAGGTTGACCCTGCTGGTTTTCTACTGGCAGCTATTATCTCTTTTATATATATGGTCTCCTGTATATATGCCTCATCCTATATGAAGGTTGAGGGTAAAGAGCTTAGATATGCTGTATCTTCACTCCTCACACTGGCAGCAAATATAGGTGTCGTTGTTGCAGGTGACTTCTTCACCCTGTTCCTGTTCTTTGAAGGCCTTGTGATGTTTCCTTATTTTATGTTTGCTCATCGTGAGGATAAGGAAGCAGTCAGAGGGGCAAATATCTATTTCTACATCGGTGTTGCAACAGGTCTCTTCCTTTTGATGGGGATGATCATGTTATACAGATATACAGGGACAGTTGAGATAAAGCCAATGGCTGAGACCATAGACAGATTAATGCCCGGCAGTCTTAAATACTGGATGGCAGCCCTTATGATATTCGGTTTTGGCGGAAAGGCAGGTCTGTTTTTTGAGCACTTCTGGATGCCTTCTTCCTACCCTGTCTCACCCTCTCCAACTCCGTCTATGTCTTCAGGAGGGATGATCAAGGCAGGCGCCTATGGTATCTTCAGGGTTGCAAATGTAATCTTTGTCCCTGAGCATAGCGGTATAAACATGGAGTGGCTGTCGGCGGCAGATGTTGGTTATGTCCTTATCTGGGTCGGTGTAATTACGATGTTTCTTGGTGTGTTAAACGCATTAATATCATCCAATTCTAATCGGATGTTAGCATATCACAGCGTTAGCCAGATGGGCTATATTGTTATGGGAATAGGCTGTGCAGCATATATGGGCAGCGAAGGGGCAATGGGGCTGGCTGGTGCTCTCTACCATATAGTCAATCACTCACTCTTTAAAGTAAGCCTTTTTTTAGGAGTCGGTGCTGTATATTTCAGAACAAAAGAGTTAGATATGTATAAACTTGGAGGTCTATGGAAAAATATGCCTGTGGCTGCTATAGGTCTCTTTATTGCCGTCTGCGGAATATCAGGCATTCCATTTTTCAATGGTTTTGCAAGCAAAACAATCCTCCATCACGCTATCAATGAGGCATACGAGCACTCAAAAGAGATAGGGAGTCCAGATTTTTCTCTAAGACTTGCTGAGATCATATTTATTATTACTGCTGCTGGTACATTTGCCTCAAACATGAAACTATTCGTCCTGACATTTCTGCGCAAATGTCCTGATAAGTACAGGGATGTAAAACCAGTACCTTTATCAATGAGGGTGGCTATGAGCATGCTCTCATTTGCCATTATCTTTATAGGTCTCTTTCCGAACTTATTGCTTAAGACAGTGATAGGACCTGCCCTCTCATACTTTAATTTTAATCCTGCCTCGCATGGGTATCATATCCTCTACGATATCCATACAGGTGGGTCTGGCATTGCCATCCTCTATCCGGGTATGGAGACATTCTCCAATGTGGTTCATAATCTGCTTGGTGCCGGTGATGCGGTTCTTGTTGGCGGTATTATGTTTATATTGGGATTAAAGTTTGGATGGTTTCATATCCATATCTCTGATATCTATACTGTCAGGTTTTATTATGAGCAGGTGTTTGATGGATTTAAGGATATGTGCAGGGGAGGGGCATCAAGCCTTATTGAGGTTATAGACAGATATGTCATCTCAGTAATGGTAAACACATGGCTGCCATTGGCCAATCCAAAGAGCCTGATACACAAGATAGAAAAGATGCTTGGACTGGATGCGGCAAAGGAAAAGCCGCCGTGGCAGTTTGGTGCAACAAGGGCATATTTAAATATATGTGATATATCCGCGGTTGTTGACTCAGGTGGAATTGATAAAATTGTAAATGAGGTGGCTAATCTGGTTCAGGGGAGTTCAGGTCTTTTAAAAAGAGTACAGACAGGTTTTATACAAAATTATACATTTGCAATGCTTTTAGGTGTAATTATAATGATTAGTATATTTTTATTTTTTTAAAGAATAAGATATGGTGAAAAATCTTATTCTTTTTCTAATATTATCTCTTGGACTCTTAACCTTTTCAGGACAATCTATTGCCTCTGAAAAGGAGGAGGGTCGGTCTCTTCATACAGAAGAGACCGCTATTTCTGCCTCTCATGAGTCTGATGCTGATGAACTGGGAACTGAGCTGCCTGTATGGACAACGATTCCTTTTGCAGGTATATTATTATCCATTGCAGTCTTTCCTCTGATAGCCCCTCACTTCTGGCATCATCATTTTCCAAAGATATCAGCCTTCTGGGCATTACTCTTTGCAATTCCCTTTTTAATAAGTTTTGGTAATACAGCCATCCATGAGATATTACACATATATCTTATCGACTATATACCATTTATCATATTATTATGGGGTCTCTTTGCAATATCAGGGGGTATATTGGTAAAGGGCACGCTTAAAGGCAAACCTGTCTTAAATACAGTCATATTATTAATAGGAACTCTTATCGCCTCATGGATAGGTACAACCGGGGCATCAATGTTATTAATAAGACCGCTTATCAGGGCTAATAAGGAGAGAAAGCACAAGGTACATATTGTCATCTTTTTTATCTTTCTTGTAAGCAATATAGGAGGCTCACTTACTCCACTTGGAGACCCGCCATTGTTTTTGGGTTTTCTTCATGGTGTCCCATTCTTCTGGACATTTAATCTCATACTACCTGTTGTATTTGTCAGTCTAATCCTTTTAGTACTGTTTTTTGGAATAGATTCCTATTATATTAAAAAGGAAGATGTGATTAAGCCAAAAGAGAGAGGAGAAGAGAATATACCTATAAGGATAGAAGGACTTTTCAACATGATATTTCTTGGAGGAATTGTCGCAGCCGTACTTATGAGTGGATTTTTATCCTTAGGCAATATAAATATCTCTGGTATCCATCTGGGAATTCAAAATATCCTGAGGGATATTATCATAATCATAATGGGATTATTATCTCTATACTTTACCTCTAATGAGATAAGAAAGGAGAATGGATTTACATGGTTCCCCATTCTGGAGGTGGCATATCTATTTGCAGGTATATTTATGACAATCATCCCTGCCCTTGCCATCTTAAAGGCAGGAGAAGATGGAGCGTTCAAATTTCTACTCGTATCTATCAAAGAACCCTATCACTATTTCTGGGTAACAGGGATATTATCAAGTTTTCTTGATAATGCTCCCACCTATCTAACTTTTTTGAACACTGCCCTTGGTAATTTTTTTAGTGGTGTAAGTGAACATTCAGCTATCCAGTCTCTCATAGCTGAAAAACCCTTATATCTATTAGCAATATCTACAGGTGCTGTATTCATGGGTGCTAATACCTATATAGGAAACGCTCCCAATTTCATGGTTAAATCTATTGCAGAGGAAAATGGGATAAATATGCCTTCCTTCTTTGGATATATACTGAAATACTCCCTGCCAATATTAATTCCAACATTTATCTTAGTATCATATTTCTTTTTTAGCTAACCAATACCAGATAATACCGGACAAAGGACTTGTTTTGATCCTGAGATAGTAATATAATGGCAGCACAATAATACAATAGATAGTAACTATTTAGCTAATACAGAGCAAGGGGTTCCAAAAACTTTATAATGCGTATGATTATAATAAGTTTATTAAGATACAACAGCATCATTTCAGATCAGATATCTATGAGTAGTGAGACCTAAACACTAAGGTGACGCTATAAATTCTTTTCCACCCCTCACTCTGTATTAGCCGAATAGTTACAATAGATAATGAGTACTTGACCCTTTCT
The DNA here is from genome assembly GCA_046753905.1 of Nitrospirota bacterium. GTDB lineage: Bacteria > Nitrospirota > Nitrospiria > JBHHUU01 > JBHHUU01 > JBHHUU01. The sequence continues at coordinate 10,492 of JBHHUU010000052.1, forward strand.
GTGGAAGCTCAACAACTGGAATCTCTGCTCTTCTGCTAAATAGAAAATATGTGGGCATAGAATTGGAAGATAAATATCTCCAACTTTCAGTTAAAAGACTGAGAGAAGTTATATCAGAACTGTTATTTGTAATTGGAGGGTAAATTTTGATCCTTATAATAAGAAAAATAGGAGGTTTATATGCTAAAGCCGATTCAATCTTTCTGTAAGAATTATATATTTTCCACAAATAAAACTGATAAAAGAGAGGCTTCAGAAACCGTGAAAAACAAAAGAAAATCTCCTGACCTTGAGGTAGCAACCTGTGCAATCCTTTTAGAGATAGCAAATATAGATGGCGAGTTTAGTAAAGAGGAACAGGATATTATTATCGGGATACTTAAAGATAAGTTTTCTCTGACAGACTCTGCTGTAAACGAACTCATGGAGTTGACCAGAGAGGAGCTTTCAGATAGTATTGATATCTGGCAGTTCACCAACTCTATAAATAATCAACTCAGCAAGGAAGAAAAGCTCGATCTAATTGAAGTAATATGGAAGGTCATCTATGCCGACTCCTTACTTGACAAACATGAAAACTATTTTGTGCATAAACTGCAAAATTTATTAAGGATTAGTCACAGTGAGCTTATTGATGCAAAACTTAAGGCAAAAGGAGATAGATGAAGAAGAGACAAAAGGCATGGGGTGGCAGATTCAAGACTCCAACTACCAGTCTGGTAGAGGAGTTTACTGCCTCTATCACATTTGACAGGAGGCTTTATAGACACGATATAGAGGGGAGCATTGCCTATTGCAATGCGTTACTAGAAGCAGTTATCATTACAGAAAAAGAGGCAGCAAAGATAATCAAAGGTCTAAAGGAGATAGAAGAAGAGATTACAAATGGAGAGTTTGAGTTCAGGATAGATGAAGAAGATATCCATATGAATATAGAGAGACGGCTGATAGAAAAGATAGGAAAGACAGGAGAAAAACTCCATACAGGCAGAAGCAGAAATGATCAGATAGCCCTTGATTTAAGGCTATATCTAAAAGATGAGATAAAGAAAATAGTTGAGGATATAAATAGATTAGAGCATGAGATAATCAGATTAAGCAAAGAAAATATAGATGTTATTATGCCTGGTTATACCCATCTGCAAAAGGCACAGCCCATACTATTTTCACATCATCTCTTATCATATTATGAGATGTTAGAGAGGGATAAGGCAAGGTTTCTTGATTGTTTTGAGAGATTAGACCTCATGCCTCTGGGTGCAGGTGCCCTATCCGGAACAGGGTTTTCCATAGATCGGGAGAAGATTGCCAGAAGACTCGGCTTTTCAAAAGTAACACAAAACAGCATGGACGCAGTAAGTGACAGGGACTTTTTCATTGAATTCTGTTCTGCAGGTTCAATATTAATGATGCACCTGTCTCGATTCAGTGAAGACCTTATATTATGGTCAACTGAGGAATTTAATTATATTATACTCCCTGATTCAGTATGCACAGGGAGCAGCATGATGCCCCAGAAAAAGAACCCTGATGTCCCTGAACTGATAAGAGGAAAGACAGGCAGGGTATATGGTAACCTGATCTCTCTGTTAACAATGATGAAAGCCCTTCCTCTGGCATATAATAAAGACCTGCAGGAGGATAAAGAACCTCTGTTTGATACTGTTGATACCATAAAGGGGTCTCTTAAAATATACAGAGAAATACTCTTAGGACTAAAAGTAAATAAAGGGATAATGAATAAAGGGATAGATGATCTTAGTCTGGCTACAGATATAGCTGATTATCTGGCAGGAAAGGGAGTCCCATTTAGGTCTGCTCACAGAATAACAGGGAAAATAGTTAGGTTTTGCATAGATAATGGTAGAGACTTGACCAAGTTATCCTATAGTGAGCTTCAGAAATTTTCTCAAAAGTTTGAGAAAGATATAACAGGATATATTGATCCAATGGCATCTATTAATAGAAAACTTGTAACAGGTGGAACAGCTAAAAAGAGGGTATTAGAGAGGATCAAAGAGATAGAGAAAGGGCAATGAAAAGTAAAAAGGGTGCAGGCGGCAGGAAACAGGTAGCGGGGAAAAAGAATATATCTGTCATTTCGGGAGTTGTGATATATATTTTGTTATCTGTTCTCTTCTATAGTTGCGGCAGAAAGGGAAACCCAATACCCCCAGAAGATATCACAAAGAAAAACGATAATTATTATAATATTAGCGAGGTAAAATATGTCTGATAACATTCTCAAGAAGATTTCATGGAAAACTAGCATTGTATATTTTTTAATGATTCTATTAATCTACTTTTCATACCCACGCAAAGGGCTTTATATACTTGGTATCATTATAGCACTTATAGGAGAGGTATTAAGGATATGGGCAACAGGCCATCTCAGGAAAAATAAGGAAGTTACAACCACAGGCCCATACGCTTATGTTAAGAATCCCCTGTACCTTGGGACATTTCTAATAATGCTTGGATTCTGCATCATAGCCAGAAATATCTACATACTGGGGATAGGGCTGGCTATATTTTTATTCTATTACGCACCTTACAAAAAGAAGAGGGAAGCTGATAGACTAAGAGAGATATTTGGTGAGAAATGGGATGATTACGACAAACATGTCCCTGATTATATCCCAAAACTCACCCCATATAAAAATAGGGGTAACAATAGATGGAATGCGGAACTTGTATCTAAAAACAGTGAAATAGGGACACTCGCAGCAGTAATAGCAGGAATACTTTTAATTGGATTAAAATTTCTCTGGGTTGGTTGAAACAATATAAAGATAAAAAGTAACTATTAAACTAATACAGAAGACTTTATAATGCGTATGATTATAATAAGTTTATTAAGATAGAAGAGTATCATTTCAGATTAGGTCTCTATGAGTAGTGAGAGCTAAACACTGAGGTGACGCTATAAACTCTTTTCCACCCCTCACTCTGTATTACTGAATAGTAACTATAAATATTCCCCGGCAACTTCCTACTTTCCCACAGCCTCACGACTGCAGTATCATCGGCCATGAAGGGCTTAACTTCCGTGTTCGGAATGGAAACGGGTGTTTCCCCTTCGGCATGGTCACCGAGAAATACTTATTTTCCCACAAATTAATTTAAAGATCAAATCATTCAGAGACAAATTAATTATGATCAAGCCTCACGGCCTATTAGTACTGGTTAGCTTCAGATATTACTATCCTTCCACACCCAGCCTATCAACCTGGTAGTCTACCAGGAGCCTTTAGTCAGCTCTCGCTGAGGGATATCTTATCTTGGGGTAGGCTTCCCGCTTAGATGCCTTCAGCGGTTATCTTTTCCGAACATGGCTACCCAGCTATGCCACTGGCGTGACAACTGGCACACCAGAGGTTCGTCCATCCCGGTCCTCTCGTACTAGGGACAGCTCCCCTCAAATATCCTGCGCCCACGACAGATAGGGACCAAACTGTCTCACGACGTTTTGAACCCAACTCGCGTACCGCTTTAAT
>JBHHUU010000053.1:0-13832 GCA_046753905.1 Nitrospirota bacterium
CTTGATCAATAGAATCATCCTCTTCATATATATCTTCAAAAAACTCTATCTTTCTTTCCTCTAAGATAGAACTAATATCTATTGTCGGGTTATTTTCTATCCATCCATCCCAGAATCTCTCAATGGTCACGCCTGAATTCTCAAGACCAGGGATATAATTCTCCATAATCTTCCAGATAGGTTCTATACCTGCGAATTGGAGATCATGTCCCTCATTTGCCTGATCCAAGATATCCCATAATACCATTGATACAGCAGTCTCATTTGTTGAATAGACAGACTCGTCAAAAACTAATGAGGGATTGCTTTTTCTGCACATGGGAAGGCAGGCGCCTGACTCTATATCATAAGATAATCTGATAGAATTAGATGGCGGATCAGAAAAATTTGTATCAACTATTGAAGACCTGTTCCTGACAGCAGAAGAAAAAAATGTTGCCCATCCCTCTGACCATGCCAATCTAATATCAACTCCATTATCGATCAATGAATGCGGTCCCCCAGGCGAGTCATCTCTTGAAAGATTATGGGCTATAAAGTGGGCATACTCATGTAACATCACATCATCATCATACTCATCGTGATCTCCTCTACCGAATTGATCTCCTCCATTGAGCATTATACATTGTCCAAATTTGCCGCACTCCCGGCTAAAAAAGGTAGCCCAACTGTGTATAGAAAGTTGTGTGAATAGCTTTGCCTCTTCCCATAATACAGCTAATTCCAGTTCTTCAGGTAGTCTCTTTTTGCTAATATTCCTGACATATCCTGATGCACCCTCAAGGACATCTATAATATTAAATGGTCCGGCTACTCCTGTCCTCACAATACCAATCTCAGGATCAAACGCTACATTTGCAGAGATATTAACCTCTATCAGAGATGCCTTACTATCATCAAATGTATCTGAAGTGACAGAGTAGACAGAGTCATCTGAAAATTTAACAACCCTGATCTTTTCTAAACCAGGGTCATAGATATTATTTGTTCTTGCATATACCCTCATATAGACACCCTCTGTCCTACCAGGGTTTGTAAATGTAAGACAATATTCACCTTTCTCATCTGTTGAACCAGATACAAGTATATCTTCTGGTGTCGGGTTATCTACATTTCTTACCACCTCTATATCTGCATATTTAACAGGTCTTAATACCCTATCTCCTGTAAATCCATCTCTGTTATATAACCTGTCCTCATAACTCACCCTGCCTTTAACAGAGACACCTAATCCCTCACAGACCATCTCTTCGCCGCCCCCTCCATTCTGACCGCAGCCTATAATAAACAAAGAGATACATATTACTATATATTTTAAAATTTTTACCTTATCTGACCAATGATGCATGACTGATACAAGTTAAGGGTGCAGGGTGCAGTTGTCAGGGTGCAGCTTATAAAAAACTTCTCTGCACCCAGCACCCTGACAACTGCACCCTATCACACACCTTGAGCTATGCTAAATATTCGATATTAACTCTAACTTACTTAATAACTCTGATTCTGCTCTCTCCTTTATATTCTATCACAGGATTCCCATCTTTATCCTTACTTAACCTTGTGGCAGAGACATCTGGTTTTTCCTTTACACCAGGGTCTATGAGAATGGATTTGCTATCTCCCAATTTAGAACCGTCTGAAAACTCGATGGCAGCACCTCCAATTACTATATATCTCTTTAAATCTGGTATCCTTGCTCTTATTCTGAGTTCTATTTCCTCTCCTTTTGACATAGATCCATTCCATAACTTTTCTCCTGAAACGATATCAAGACCTTCCGGAATATGATATAATACCTTGATATCTGGGGCATCTATAAGAGGAGTTACCCTTAAAGTAAGAGAGACCTCTCCTCCAACTGCAGGAACTCCATCCATAGAAAGCTCTATATCAATAGGGATACTGGGTTTAATGCTATAAGCATTTATGTTATAATAAAAGAAGATTACACTAAAAAAGGATAAGAAGATCATTATCCTGAATCTGATTGTCATTCCACTCTCCATTCTATAATCCCTCCATTCTTTGTTACAACTCCCTTTATAATCTTTTTTGTATTATTAACAATACCGTCGGATCTTATAAGAAAATGACTGCTTCTGACATCATATACCTTATTTCTCCTTAAATCCCTTGCTATATCCTGCATACCCGGTATCTTATCAACATCCACTGCCCTGATAAATGGACGGCCTCCAATAATATTTTCTGCCATCTCTTCTGTTATATTATCAGAGAAAGACTGTAAAATTATGGAATCGGATGTGTTTATATTGACCATTCCATTTCCGTAAACAGTAAGATAAGGGGATATCTCGTTAAATATTTTATCAGTTATCCCTTTTATCAGCCTCAGTTCTGAGATTGTAGAAAGCTCATTGTTTTTAGAATCATAAGGTGTCTCAAGGCTATTATAATAGTCGTCCTCTGCACCATAATCACCGGGCTCACTGTCTCTGTCTATCCAGTCAATAATCGCATCAACAATCTCCTCTCCTTCTTCTATATCTAATAATTGAAAGAGTCTTATTATCTGCCCTTCTACGACAGGATTAATATCTTTTCTGTTCGGTTTTACAAGGTGATTTACATTTATCTTTCGGTTTTCATCTATTATATTTACAGTAACATACCCATCACCTAAGGGATAGGGCGGGAGAGGCAATGACCAGAACTCTCCTAAATAATCATGTTGTTCCCTGTCCTCTTTTAAAAGTGCTATGGCAGCAGAAATACCTGATCTGGCAATATAATATGCCTTTTGCTCATCACGAAAATTCCCTGCCGTCTTAAGCTCTATCCTTGTATTAAAATCAAATTCTACGATTAAAACAACTAAAAGAACTGCAATCAATAATGTAATAAGTAGAGCTACACCATCCTCTTGCCTTAATACTATCAATTTATTATATTAGGTATATTTCTAATTGTCTAAATCCTTATTCTTATCCTTATACTTATATAATACCCTATTTTTCTGGTTCTATCAATCGTTACCATAAAAATAGATTGTGTTGTCAATAATATCAATGGGTTACAAAAAACCTATCCCATGATGGGAGAGGTTTAGGGTTAGGGAGGGAGGAGTTGTTTTTTTCTACTTGACTAAAAGAAGCTGATTTAGTATTCTTAATAGAAAACCTATTGAATTCTGTTAAAGAAAGATTATTTAGACTTATTTAGGTTGAGTAACTTCTTGAGTACATTAACAATAACAATGATTTTCGTGTTTTTTATGGCAGAAAATAAATACGAATTGCGAAATTCGAAATAAATTCAAAATATCAAATATTCAAAACTTCTTGTTTTTGTCATTTGATATTGTTTCAGATTTCGGATTTAGACATTACGAATTTTCCAGCTTGTCTGGGTTAGGATAGGTTATGCAAAGCAAGGGAAAAGATTTAGAAGAGGCAAAAAGAGATTTTTTTGATCTCTTGCCCTCTGAATCATCAGGGATAGAATATGTCTCTATATTAGAGTCACATAAGAGGGTGTTGGCAAAAGATATACAGGCAACATACAGTTCTCCTCTGTATACAATGGCAACTCTTGATGGATACGCACTGGCAACATCTGATATCAGCTTTGCTTCAAAGGATAAGCCAGTAATATTAGATGTAGCCGGAAGGGTTAAGATGGGTGAGGTCTCATCATCTCTGCCGTCTGCTGAGACCGCATTCTATATCCCTACAGGAGGCATGATACCGGACGGAGCAGACGCAGTAGTCCGCAAAGAAAATGTTAAAATTATAGATGACGGTAAAAAGATAGAGGTATATGCCCCATTGGATCCATTTGAAAATATGGAGCTTGAGGGGAAAAGGATCAAGGAAGGCAAAGATATAATAAAAGAAGGCGTGATATTAAGACCAGAACATATAGCCTTATTGGCTGAATTTAATATTCAGGATGTGCCGGTAAGCACAAAGCCGGAGGTTGCTATCTTCTCAACAGGTGATGAGATTATTGATCTATCAGAGGAGCTTTCTCACGGTAAGACAAGGGATGTAAATTCTTATGTGATCTCTGCAATGGTAGAAGAGTGTGGAGGTATTCCAAAGAGAGAGGGTATTGTGGCAGATGATTTTGATCTGTTAAGAAAGCGTATACTGGATGTTATGGATAAGTCATCAATGGTTATACTTACAGGGGGAACAGCAGTTGGCGGAAGAGATTTTACTGCTGATGTTTTGGAGTCTATTGGGTCTCCTGGTGTTATCGTTAATGGTGTTGCCATGAAGAATGGAAGGCCGATTGTACTGGCAGTTGCCTCAGGCAAGCCAATCATAGGGCTTGCTGGTTATCCTCCGGGGGCAATGTTTGGTTTTGAACTCTTTGCAAAGCCGACAATAGAGAGATTATTAGGGGTGAAGGAAATATAAAGGATAAATTAATTGTGCTGTAATTACTTAATAAGGAGGAGTAAGAGGTGAATGAAGAATTTACACATTTTAATCCAGAGGGCAGGGCAAAGATGGTTGATGTCACTGAAAAAAATGCAACAACAAGAGTGGCAGTGGCAGGGGGAAGAGTCTATATGCTTCCGGCCACTCTGGAAAAGATACAGTCTGGGAAGATAGCAAAGGGAGATGTCCTTGCTGTTGCTCAGGTTGCAGGAATTATGGGGGCGAAGAAGACCCCTGACATTATTCCCATGTGCCATCCCCTTTTGTTAACAGGGGTTGATATTAGTTTTAAAGAAGATGCCGCACCAAATGATAAAGGATATGTCTCTATTTCAATAGAGGCAACTGTTAAGGTGACAGGACAGACAGGCGTAGAGATGGAGGCGCTTACAGCAGTATCAATATCTGCGCTCACCATTTATGATATGTGTAAGGCAGTTGACAAGGGGATGTTTTTTAGTGGTATAGCCCTTCAATCTAAGTCTGGTGGTAAATCAGGAACATTTACAAGGAAAAATGAGGTTGAGTGATTGAAAGACAGAATTCAGAATATAAATCAAAGATTTCAGCTTTAAAGTTTTTATTCTGACTCCTGATTCTTAACTCCTGTTTATATATGATAAAGACAGAGGATTTAAAAAAGGTATACTCATCTGGTGTTAAGGCAGTTGATAATCTCTCTTTTAATGTTGAAAAGGGAGAGATATTCGGTTTTTTAGGACCAAATGGCGCAGGTAAAAGTTCAACTATAAAGATGCTGACTACCCTTTCCCTGCCTACATCCGGCAGGGCATTTGTAGGGGGATATGACATTATAAAAGAGTCTGTCAGGGTTAGAATGACCATAGGTTACGTTGCCCAGGAGACAGGAGTTGATTATTGTCTGACAGGGAGAGAGAATCTTGTGCTGCAGGGACATTTCTATCGGATGGATAGGAAAAACATAAAAAAGAGGACAGATGAGCTCCTTGATTTCTTTGGTCTCTCTAAGAATGCAGATATGCTTGTATCAACCTATTCTGGTGGTATGAGAAGAAAACTTGATATTGCCACTGCGCTTATTCATAACCCCAGACTCTTATTCCTTGATGAACCAAGTCTGGGATTGGATATCCAGACAAGACATTCATTATGGAATTATATCAGAGAGATAAATAAAAATTTTGAGGTTACCCTATTTCTTACAACGCACTATTTAGAAGAGGCTGATAAATTGGCAAACAGAGTAGGCATTATTGATGAAGGCAGGATAATGGTAATAGGTTCTCCTGAAGAGCTTAAGGATAAAATTAAGGGAGACTCTATTAACCTATCCTTTGACACAATGAGCGGCAGCCTTCAGATGAGCCATGAGAATGCCAAAGGGATGATAAAATCTCAGCCTTATGTCAGAGATGTGCTCTCTGAAGGCGAATCTATAAGAATATATGTTGAAAATGGTGGTGAAGCCATTCCAAAAGTGGCAAATCTTTTAAGTTCAAATAAGATTGAAGTAAAATCACTTACTCTCTCAAGACCGACTTTAGATGATGTCTTCCTGAAATACACAGGGAAGAGCATGACATCTCAGGCAGATGATACATCATCAGGGGATCAATGGTGGACTAAATGGCAGAAAAAGGGGTCTGGCTCATGGGGAGCAGGATCATCAGAGAGTAATTCATGGGGCGAAGGTGAATCTTCAGAGACAAAGGGAGAGTGGGACGATTCTACTCAATGGAAGGAAGGAGATTGGTCAGAAAAAGAAAAGAAATGGAATAACTCAAAGAATGGTGAATGGGGTAACTCTGCTCAATGGAAAAAAGGTAACGGAGAAGGAAAAGAGAAGGAATGGAAGGCATCAAAAGGGGGATGGAAAGAAGATAAAGGCAAGTGGTCAGGGGATAAGAATCAGGAAGAGAAATGGAAAACCTCAAAATAAAAGAGAGGAACAGTTAAGTATGGGGCTGTTTGCTGATACATTACATCTGTTTAATAAATATATGCGGATTACCATAAGAATGCCCATGTGGACACTCTTTGGTCTTATACAGCCTTTAATATGGCTAGTGATCTTTTCTCAGCTTTTTCAGAATATGGCAAAGATACAGGGTTTTCCCAATAATAGCTATATAGATTTCTTTGTTCCGGGTGTATTGGTAATGACTGTTGTGTTTGGTTCTTCATGGTCAGGAGTAAGTCTCTTAAGAGAAATTACATTTGGGACAGTAGAGAAGATGATGGTTACTCCTGTTTCCAGATCATCAATAGTCTTAAGCAGGGTGCTTCATTCATCGTCCACTGTAATCCTTCAGTGTATAATTATCCTGATCATTGCATTGATTATAGGGGCATCTATCAATTATGAGATATTGTCTATTGTTCTCAGTATGGTAATTATCCTCTTGCTGTCAATAGGTTTCTCTTCTCTGTCCAATGGATTTGCAATCTTATTGCAGAGAGAAGAGCCATTAGTAGTAATAGGTAATTTTATGACCCTTCCTCTTATGTTTTTTTCCTCTGCATTAATACCGCAAAATTTTATGCCTCAATGGATGAGGGTATTGAGTATCATAAACCCTATTGAATATGCAGTAAAGGGGATAAGGACAGTGCTTGTAGGTGAAAATGATCTGAATATTTTTTTAAATGGGCTTATATTTCTATTTATTTTTTGCATTGCATCCTTTGGATGGGCTACATATATGTTTGTAAAAAACAGGGAATGAAGAAAGGGGGATAATAATGGTAACTATTAAGTTATTTGCCGTCCTTAAAAAGATGGCGGGTAAGGAAGAGGTAAAGATAGAGATTAATGAGAGTACTTCTTTAAAGGAACTGATAAATAAGATTGATGGAGAGATCCCTCAGGTTGTTGATCTTATAAGGAATAAAAAGGTATTGGTCTCTGTCAATCAGGAGATTGCAGGTGAAGAGACCATTATAAATGATGGGGATGAGATAGGAGTATTGCCGCCATTTGCCGGAGGTGAGGAGATGAGTGATATGATGGTAAGGGTGCAGGAAGAGGACTTTTTAATAAATACAGAGGTTCAGAGAGTCATGGCAGTTTCAAAGAGGATAGGTGGAGTAGTTACATTTCTGGGAACGGTCAGAGACCTATCTAAAGGAAGAGATATTAAAAATGTTACCTTTGAATATTATGCAGGAATGGCAGAGAAAAAGCTTAAAGATATCAGAGAGAGGGCATTAAATGATTTTGATATCATAGAGGCATTGATAGTTCATCGTGTCGGTGTAATTGATGTGGGTGAAAATATTGTGCTTATAGTAGTGGGTGCAGAGCATAGAGCAGAGGCATTTAAGGCGTGCAAATGGTGCATTGATGAACTGAAACAGATTACTCCTATCTGGAAAAAAGAGGCAACTCCAGAGGGAGATGTCTGGGTAGAGGAACATCCGTAAGGGAAGAGGAACTATGGAGATAAAGGATATAATTCAGGGCGTGGGAGAGTATCTCCTGCCGCAATTTAGAGAATTGTCGCAAAGACTTGACAGACTGGAGACAAACTATCATGAGATAAGGTCTGTTCAGGAAGAGATGAGTAGAAGGATAAGTGATCTAAATATCAGCTTGAACGCAAGAATGGGCAGTCTTGAGAATAGGATGAACAGCCTTGAGAATAGTCTCAACGCAAGGATGAACAGTCTGGAAAACAGTCTCGGCGCGCGAATGGAACAGATTGAAAGTAGAGTGGGTAATATAGAGAGGCGTCTTGATCTTATGGATCAGAGATTAGATAATCTATATCAGGTAATCGTCAGACGTGATGAACACGAGATGTTAGAACATAGGGTTAAAAAGATAGAAGAAGATATAAGTATGATAAAACATAAACTGGCAGCATAAAGGAACTGAATCTTATGATTACTCCTGAAGAGGCAAATATAGAACATGCCTTAAAGAAGGCAGTCTCGTATCATGGACACCTCTGTCCGGGGACAGTGATTGGGGTAAGAATGTCTTTGATTGGATTGGAGATGATAGGTATTACTGATCCAAAGGGGTCTCAGAGAAAGGATATTGTTACTTTTGCTGAAAATGACAGGTGTACAGTTGATGCCATACAGTCTGTTACCGGATGTAAAGTAAGTGCAAGGGCATTAAAACTATATGATTACGGAAAGGTAGCTGTTACTTTTTTAAATCTCAAGACCAAAAAGGCAGTAAGGATTGTCTGTCCTGACTCTGCGAGAGAACTGGTAGATAAATACGCACCTGAAGATATTAAAGAGAAAAAAGATAGGGAGATATCTGCATATAAGACCATGCCAAGAGAAGAGTTATTTAAGATACAGCATGTTGAAGTAGACCTGAGTCCTGATGATATGCCCGGTCATGCTATGTATAGGGTAATCTGTGATTCATGCGGAGAGTGGGTAAGCGACCACAGAGAGGTAAAAAAGAATAATAAGACACTATGTAAATCATGTGCATATGGAGGATACTATAGAGTAGTCTCTTAGACTGATTAAGCTATGCGTGAGAAAGAGGAAGTAACGAGACTTATTTTTTGGCGGCATGGGATAACATATTATCCTGAAGATAGAATCTATAAAGAGGAGGAAGACCCTTTGTTAAGTAAAGAGGGTCAATCACAGGCAAAGAGACTGATGGAGAAATATAAAGATAGCTCTATTGAGGCAGTTTATACGAGCACAGCAAGCAGAACAAGATCAACAGCAGAACCATTTTGTAATATGAAAGGGATTATCCCTGATATCTCAGAAAAACTAAAGGAGAGAAATTTTGGGATATGGGAGGGACTATCCTTTATAGATATTGAATCAAACTATCCTGAAGGATACAGGTCATGGAAAGAAGATCCAATAGATTATAAACCAGAGGATGGTGAGTCTATAAGGGAACTTGACCTGAGAGTTAATAATTACATAGATGAGCTTATCAATTGTCATACAGGAAAGACTGTCCTTATAGTATCACATGTTGGTCCTATCAGGATGGCAATTGTCAGGGCATTAGGGATGCCTTTGATAAATTACAGGAGATTAAATATACCTTATGGATCGGTTGTAAGGATAGATTATGGAAAAAAACAGAGTAATCTGATTTACTCTGGATATATTCCATAATAAACCAAACAGAGGGGAGGGAAAAGATATGTGCGATACAACAGGGACACATAGCCATGTACATGGAGTAAGGTCAGATGCTGAAAAGGCAATCGGGGATTTAAGAGATAATCTTGCAGATAAATTGAGGAGTGTTACGAGATATGAGGCACAGATTTGTTTGATAAAAGAGGGTGATTTTCCTCAGAGTGGTGAAATAGTTCATCTATTGGAACATATTGTTGAAGATGAGAAGAGACATGTTGCAGACCTGATGAACTCTGTTACCAGACTGGACAAAGTTCAATCTGATATGCTTCATAATCATAGTGAGCATCACCATTAATGTAAAAAGCTGCATTGTTTGCGTGGTTTGCTGTGCAGAAAGAGATTTTTAAGCAAACCAAACAAACAATGTAAACCATATTACGAGGAGGGAAAAAATGAAAAGAGTTTTATTGTTTTTGCCTGTAGTTTTATTTCTGTCAATTATTTCAATAGACAGGGCATATTCTGCAGAAGAGAAGATTACAGGGTTAGATGTAATGAAAGAGACACGGGAGATATATCAATCAGATGATCAACTTTCTATAGTCACATTGCGTTTGATAAATAAACAGGGGGAAGAGAGAAAGATTGTAACAACCCGTTTATGGAAAAGCTATAAAGGCAAGAATGGTTTTGACAGTAAAACAGTATTTTTTACAGAGTTTCCTCCTGATTCAAAGGGAGTAGGGTTTCTTATATGGGATTATTCTATTGAGGGTAAATCAGATGACCTCTGGTTGTATCTTCCAAGTCTTAGACAGGTGCGCAGAATATCTACAAGGGATCAGGATGATGCCTTTATGGGCTCTGATCTCACATTTGCTGATATGGGGCAGAGAAGACTGGATGAAGATAACCATAAACTATTGAGGATAGAAAAATATAATGGTGAACCATGTTATGTGATTGCGAGCACTCCAAAAGATAAGGGCAGTATATATAGCAAGAAGATTACATGGGTGTCCAAGAAGAATAGTATAATTCTGAAGATAGATTATTATGATAGAAAAGGTGAGCTTTTAAAAATCCAGACCATAAACTGGCAGAGTCGAAACGGCGGGTACTGGGTATGGAATAATACACATGTAAAAAATGTACAGACAGACCATAAGACATTCTATGAAATAAGTAAGCTTAGGATTAATGTCGGTCTGAGAGATAATGAGTTTACAGAAAGGGCACTAAAGATAGGGAATAGAAGGAGATAGTTTCCGGTTTAATAAAATAAGCACCAAAAACCAAAAACCAAAAAAAGATGCGACTTCTGCTTTTCTTATATATACCTCTTTTTTTTTAGAGATTTCAAGCACTATAGTTTTAGCCTATGATCAGGTATCTTTAAATAAAGGTCTGTTTTCCACAATTAAAGATAATCTTGCTGCTGGCGGATATTTAAAGAGTGAAGTTGCCTATCGCTATCGAGAAAATCCATCGGTAACAAAGTTTTTAAATATATTTCAGGTTAAATCCACATACTTTGTTAATAATCAAGTCTCACTCTTCGCGAGAATGAGGGCATCCTATGATGCTATCTATGATATCAGAGAATTAGAAGATATTACCCTTCCAAGAGATGATTCATCTGCAAATAAAAAAAATGACGATATAGACAATGAAAGCTTGTCAATAAAAGAGATATATCTTGATATCTATTTAAGTGATATAGATATTAGAATAGGAAAACAGATTGTCAGATGGGGACTATTAGAGGGATCAAGGATAATTGATGAGTTAAATCCATTAGATTTTTATGAGTTTATCTTTCGTGATGTAGAGGATAGATATATACCATTATGGATGGTAAAGGGAGATTACTATACAGACAGATATTCGATAGAAGGGATATGGATACCGGAATTGAGGTTTCACAAACCAGCGCCAAAAGGCAGCGAATTTGAAGAGTTTGAGCTTCCTCCTGATATAAAGAGGCCTCCTATCAAACTAAGAAATAGTGAGTTTGCTTTAAAATGGAGCGGAGATATAGATGGACTAGAGGTAGAGAGTGCATATCTCTATACATGGGATGACTTTCCTGCTGCATTCAGATCAGTCTTTGGTCTTGCTACAGACCTTGAAGATATAAACTTTTCACCAAGGTATACCCGTATTCATATAATCGGAGGAACTCTTTCAAAGAGTGTTGGCGGGATGGTAATTGGCGGAGAGACCTCATATATAATCGGAAAATTTTTTGCCACAAAACCTGAGATAGGAAATAAAGGCTTTAATGAGTTGAAAAGAGACTATATAAAATATGGTATGATTGTAAATTATAATCTATATGATATAGAGCTCTCTTTTCAATTTTATCAACAGCTTATTATTAATTATGAACAATCTATTCTTCAGAAAAGGATAGAAAATGTCCTTTCTTTATTTACAAGATATGAGCTTTTTTATAACCGATTGCTAATGCAGTTATTTATACTATATTTCACTAATAATCAGGAATCCCTTTACAGACCGCGAATAAACTATAAAGTTACAGACCATCATCTCCTTTCTATAGGGATAGATATATTTGAGGGAAAAGATGGAAAGATAGAGACAGAAGATTTCAGGTTTATAGGGTTTTTCAATAAAAATGACAGGATATATATAGAGTGGAAGTATAGCTTTTAAAGGCGGTAGGTAGTAGACAGCAGACAGGAAAAGAATGACAGACAACACAAACAATAATATAAAAAAATCCTTTCCCCTACTGTCTACTGTCTACTACCTACTACCTACTTGTTTGTTCCGGATATCAATTATAATTGCAGCACTTCTGATATTTCCTGCTTATCTCTATGCAGAGTCAAGGTTCAGTATGGGTCCTCTAAGCGGGGTCTATTATCCTGCCCTTGATACCTTGAATAACGTAATAGCCAATCCAAAGATTGCTCTCCTCCAGGACCCTAACTTTCTCCTTCCAAGAAATCCTGATTTTCCCTCTGAGCTAAGAAATATATCAATGTCAGAGATAAAGGGAAGCATAAATTATGGAGTTGAGGGGCAATGGAAGATCACAGATGAATATTCTCTGCACCTCGCCCTCTCTGTATGGGAAGGAGAGACCTTTAAGACAGACAGGATCAAAATGTTTACAAGGTCTAATGTCCCTCCCCGTATTGTGCCGAGAGATGCCCGTTACACTTTAACAATGACTCAGATATGGTTTGGATGGAGGTATAATATGTTTCACTCTCCTGACAGGAGTAAAATATACCTTACTGTCGGCATGGCAGGATTGACACTGGCTAACTTTACAATGGATGCAATGGTAAAGGTAGTATCGCCTGAGTTATCCTTTGCATCAACTAGTTCAACTGAATCATTTGGGTGGGGATTTACAACAAGATTTGGGTTAGGCGGGGAATATTTCTTTAAAAAGTGGGGTTCTGTAGGTCTCAATATAAATTATATCCTGGCTGACGTGATAAAACTTACTGTTCAGAGGACATTTATCGCAGGTTTTCCTGATATCCCTCCCCAACCCCCTGAAGCAAATCCTCGGGTTGTTGTACCAGAACCTCCTGATATGCCGGAATATGGAGATAAAATAACATATGCAACAGTAACAAGTGAAGAGAACAGGGATTTAATAGAGGATAATACATCTCTGAGATTAGAGATAGATGGATTTGAGATAGTAGCAGGGATAAGGCTCTATTTCTAATAATTACCTCACCCGTTCCGGATTTGACCTAATGAGTAATTATCCCCCTGATTTACCAATTGGTTGACCTGAAGTAACTATTTAGAACAGTTCTATTATAAACAGTGAGAGCTAAGAGCCTGTTCAATATCTGTAATAGCTGAATAGTTACGACCTGAAGGGAAAAATAATAGAAAAAAGTGGAAAAAGTTTTCACATTTAGTGAAAAGAATTTCCACTTTATTTAATATTACTTATACTCTCCTGATAATTTATTATCCCTCACACTGAACAACAAACTCAATAAAATTAATATGTTATGATAGTAATTTACCTGTTTATATAATTCTGGCCTGAAAATTGCATAAATATAATAATTTAGGTTAATAGTTTAGTAACTATTCAGTTAATTACAGGGTAAGGGGTTCCAAAGACTTTATAATGCGTATGATTATAGCAGGTTTATTTAAATAGAAGAGTATCACTTTAGTTCAGGTCTCTATGAGTAGCGAGAGCTAAACACTAAGGTGACGCTATAAACTCTTTTCCACCCCTCACCCTGTAATAGCTGAATAGTTACATAGTTTATTATCTAAACTTAATTATTTGAGGAAGGGGGGAATCATGTCCTTAATAGACAGTTATGACAGAAAGATCACCTATAT
>JBHHUU010000054.1:0-13810 GCA_046753905.1 Nitrospirota bacterium
TCGAAATCCGAAACAAATTCGAAATCCGAATTTTCAAATGTTCAAAACTTCTTGTTTTTGTCATTTAGATTTTTGTCATTTGATATTGTTTCGAATTTCGGATTTAGACATTCGAATTTTCCAGATTGTCTGGATTAGGGATAAAGGGTAAAAAGATGGAAGAGCGGAGAAAAAAGATAAAACCTGCTCACCAGAAACAAAGAGATATGCTAAACAAGGGTATCTATCTCCATCAGACTGGAAGACTTCAAGAGGCAGAGGAGATTTATCGTCAAATTCTTAACCATAATCCTCTTCATGAAGATGCGATGCATCTACTTGGGGTAATCGCATATCAGTCAGGGAGCAATGATATGGCTGCTGAACTTATAGGAAAGGCTATTTTGATAAATCCATCTATCCCAAATTTTCATAACAACCTTGGCAATGCCCTTAAAAGTCAGGGCAAGATTGATGAAGCCATCCAATCTTTTAAAGAGGCGATAAGGTTAAAGCCTGATTATCCAGAGGCTTACCTCAATCTTGGCAATGCCTTTAAAGAAAAGGGTAAACTTGATGATGCCATTGAATATTATAAAAAGACGATAAGCATAAAACCAGATTTTGCTGATGGCTATAATAACCTTGGCAATCTCTTAAAAGAACAGGGTAAACTTGATGATGCCATTGAATACTATAAAAAGGCAATAAGTATAAAACCAGATTTTGCCGAGGCATTTCATAACCTTGGCAATCTGTTTGAAAAGAGAAAAAATTTTGATGAAGCTATTGAATATTATAAAAAGGCGATAAGTGTAAAACCAGATTTTGCAAGGGCATATAATAATCTTGGCAATCTCTTAAAAAAACAGGGTAGAGTTGATAAAGCAGTTGAATATTATCAAAAGGCTGTAGAATTGAACCCTGACTTTGCCGAGGCATATTATAATCTTGCTAATGCACCAGAAGATCAGGGGAAACTCGATGGAGTTGTAGAATATTATAAGAAGGCAATAGGTGTAAAGCCTGGTTTTGCTGAGGCACATTTCAATAGGGGGATAGCCCTTCTTCTTATGGGTAATTTTGAAGAAGGCTGGGCTGAATATGAATGGCGCTTCAGGACAGAAGAGATAGCAAGACAGATCGGTTATAATGATTTTGGAATACCGAGGTGGGATGGGTCTGCGCTTAATAGTAAAACTATCCTTATAAGCTCAGAACAGGGTTTTGGTGATACAATTCAATTTATCCGTTATATGCCATTAGTAAAAGAAAAGGGTGGCAAAGTAATATTTGAATCTCCTAAAGAGGTCAGGCAGTTGATAGAGGGTTTTCATGGAATTGATCAGATTGTAGAGTGGCCCGTTAGCAAAAATAGAGATATTAAATTTGACACCTATATTCCCCTCTTGAGCCTGCCTGGTATATTCAGAACTACTGTTGACACTATAATTGCAGAGGTGCCATACCTTAGAGCCAATCCTGAACTGGTAAAAAAATGGCACAAAGAGATTCATTGCAAGGAATTAAAGGTTGGGCTGGTATGGGCTGGTAATCCTGTTCATAAGAATGACCATAACCGCTCCTGCAAACTTTCTGATTTTAGGCCTATAGGGTTTATTCATGGGATCAAACTGTTTAGTCTTCAGAAAGGTACTCCAGCAGATCAACTCTCTGAGTCACCTGAAAATATGAGTATTGTTAACATAGGCGAACAACTCATGGATTTCTCTGATACAGCAGCGGTTATACAAAATTTAGATATGGTTATCTCTGTGGACACTGCTATTGTACATCTTGCAGGGGCTCTTGGAAAACCTGTATGGACACTGCTGCCATTTATGCCTGATTGGAGATGGATGCAAAATCGTGAAGACAGCCCATGGTATCCCACAATGCGTCTATTTCGGCAACCAGAAGCAGGAGATTGGAAAAGCGTTATAGCTAATATCAGAGAGGAGTTAAAGAGATTAGTAAATAAGGGGAGTAATTAAAAGGGAGAATATAATGAATATTAAGAATAGTGTAAAGGAAGAAGACAATTACCATGAGTTGATAGACCTGAATGAGTTTATACCTATACAGAGACCTAAAAAAGTATGTATACAGCAGGATATCTATGAAAATAATATAGCTGCACTGGAGAGGCATAATCCTGAGTTGATAGAATTGATTGAGTCCACAATAATAGAGGAGAATAGGATTAAAGTTCTCTACTCAGAGAATGGTGACCCAAGGATTTTATACAGGACAGAGGATAACAAAGAGATCTATATCCATAACGCTGAAGACCCGACTAAATGTGCAAATCAGGCAATTGATCTGCTTGGGAAGATGGAGAAAGATGGTATTGTCATACTCTTTGGCTTTGGTCTTGGCTATTTTGCAGAAGAGATACTAAAAAGATTTGAGAAGGGTCATTTTCTGATGATATATGAAGCAACACCAGCTATATTTAAAACTGCTCTTCAGATGCGGGATATTACTGATCTGTTGAAGTCTGAGAAGGTAAAAATAGTGCTGGGAGAGGATATGGATGACTTTTCAGTTGTTCACAGCCATCACCACCTTATTGTTAATGGAAAATTCTGGATAGTACAGCACCAGCCCTCAATTAAATTAAACGAGAATGCCTATAATAATTTCTTTAAGAGATTAAATGAAGAAAAGAGTCTTAGTGATACAGGGATTGCCACTACAATAGGCCGTGGCAAGGAATTTGTAAATGCATTTCTAATGAATGTGCCGTCAATTATAAAGAAGCCAGGTGTCAGCAAATTAAAAGATATATTTAAAGGTCATCCTGCAATCATAGTCTCTGCAGGACCATCTCTTGATAAAAATCTGCATCTGCTAAAAAAAGCAAAGGGCAAGGCTGTGATTATCGCAGTTGACGGTGCCATCCCAACTCTTTTATCATGTAATATTTTTCCGGATATCGTAGTGGCTATAGACCCTGTAGTGGACAATATAGCTGATAAGTTCAAAGACATTCCTCTGCTAAAAGATGTTCCCTTTGTATGCCTATCCCAATATACCCCTGAAGCTGTCCAGATGTATCCTGGTCCTATATTTTTAAATAGTGGTTGTAATAATATTGCCTATCAATGGCTATCAGGTTTCTGGGAAGATAAAGGATATATTGAATGTTTTGGCGGTTCTGTAGCTCATCTTGCCTTTAATACGGCTGAGTTTATAGGTGCTGAAATAATCGCTTTTGCAGGACAGGATCTGTCTTATAGCGGGGAGAGAGTTCACACCAGAGGCTACTCAGATAGATTAGATATATCAGTGGAAGAGGCATTTGAAAAGGGACTGAAAGATATACCAGGTTCGATCCCTGTAGTTGATATCTTTAATGAAAAAGTTCTTACTATAAGCCAATTTTTGATCTTCAAGACATCTTTTGAAAAGAGGATAAGGGAGATAAAAATAAAAGTTGTAAATGCCACTGAAGCGGGATTACCTATAGAAGGGGCAGTTAATATGAGGCTGATAGATTTTATAGATGAGTATTGCAGCAATCAACCTCAGATGGACACATCTTCTATATTGTCAGGTATTTCTGACAATATAGAAGATTGTAACCTTGATGGACTAATAAGCGAGGTAACTACTGCCAGATATAAGTTCAGAGAGATAAGAAAGGTATCTGAAAAGATTTTAAAACACACAAAAAAATTAAAGACATTAAAGAAAAAAGGTCAGAAAGATTCTATAGAGTCTCACAATATACTTAAAAAAATACAACCTCTTATAGAAGAGGTTAAACATCCTATACTTAATCTTGTTGCAGGTTATCATTATGGTCTTGAACTCTATCTGAAAAAACAGGATGTCCAGGAGATTGATGAGATAGAGGATAAATGGGAAAGACTTGATAAACAGCTTGAACGGGGACAAATCTACTATAGTGAAGTTATTAAGGCAATAAGCCTTTTCAATAAACAGTTAGATAAACTAATCACTGCCCTGCAAAGAGAAAAGAAGGTTGACTCCATTTTATCTGATGAATCTATAGAAGAGAAGGAGAGGTTTATCAGGGTTGGCTTAATTTATAAGAAGGCAGGTATGATAGCTCAGGCAGCGAGGTATTTGGAGGCAGGGTGCAGGGTGCAGGGTGCAGGGTGCAAGGTGCAAAAGGAAGATTATAAGGAACAGGGGTTATCTGTTACAAATGATATCTCACAATTCACGGATACACATATTTCCCTTGCTGAGATATATATCAAACAGTTCAGGTTTTATGAGGCAAGGGAATTATTAAAAGGAGGCAGAAGGCAGAAGGCAGAAGGCAGAAGGCAGAATCTGCGGATAATTAAACTGGTTAAGATTTGCAATGAGAAGATAAAGGCATGGGATGAGCGTAAGAAAGAGATGAAAAGACTCCTTAAAGATGCTGAGGCAAACTATGGCTCTCACCTTGAATCAGGATATTTCTACTTCAGGATAAAGGATTATGAGAGAGCAGAAAAGGCATATCTGAAGTCTGTCAGTGGGCAGGAATCAGGGGGCAGGAATCAGGAGTCAGGGGCTTACTATGGGCTTGCACATACATATCTTGCACGGGATGAAGCAGAAGAGGCTATAAATGCCCTTGAGAAGGCAATAATGGCAGACCCTGACAATCCGATCTTTTACCGTGACCTTGGGATTATATCCATACAGAATAGTGATGTTGATTCTGCTGAGATATTTTTCAAAAAGGCGATAGAACTTGCACCTAATGCGGAAGAACTTTATAAACTGCTTACGGATATCTACATAAACCAGGGAGAGATAGAAAAGGGTATCTCTCTCTATGAGAATGCCATTCTTGCAAACCCTGATAATCCGCAGTTTTCCTCTATTCTGGCAACCCTTTATAGAGAAATGATTAGAAAGAGAGGAAGGTCTGCCAACCCTGCTATCTCTTTTTAAATAAGATTACAAGTACAATACCTGATAGAAATCCTCCAACATGTGCAAACCATGCCACTCCGCCGCTGCTGTCTGCAAGACTTGATGCAGCATTTAAAAATTGCATAATAAACCACAGACCAAGAACAATAACAGCAGGGATTCTTATTATATGGATAAATAAAAAAAATGGAACTATAGTCAGTATTCTTGATGTTGGAAATCGGATAATATACGCCCCGAGTACACCGGATACAGCACCGCTTGCGCCTATCATAGGAAGGACAGAATATGATGAGGTTAGGGCGTGTGAAAATGAAGCAATAAGACCACATAAAAGATAAAAGACCAGAAACCTGATATGCCCAAGTATATCCTCTATATTATTCCCGAATATCCATAGATATAGCATGTTCCCAGCGAGATGAAACAGTCCTCCATGAAGAAACATAGAAGTAAATATGGTTGTAACTACCGGAATATGGACACCATCTGCTATATCCACTCCACGGAACAACTCAATCGGGATTAATCCATAAGTATAGACAAATCTTTCAGTACCTAACCTCCCTAAAGATAACTGATAAAAAAAGACCAGAATATTTATGGCTATTATGAGTATGGTAAAAAAGGGAAAGGTCTTTGTTGGGTTATCATCCTTTATCGGAATCATTTATCTCACTCCTTAAACCCATTAACCCTGATTCCATTTCTTTCCAGTAGGGCTGCTAACACACCGATCCCTTCTATGAGTTTTCCTTTCCTATAGATATGGTATCTCCCGCAGGAGGGACTCCTGTCTTTCAGATATGCTATAGTTACACCTGTCATCTTTGCTAATTTCAGCACCTCCTCAGCACCTTTTATGATCTTTTCTGTAATATCTTTACCATCTGAATCTATAACTATTGTAGTCTTATTGAGTATATCATTTCCATCTCCATCATCTATTTCTGCTGCGGGACGGGGAGTAGACAGACCACCCATCTGTTCAGGACATACAGGGATAACTATATTATCCTTTAACCACTCTATTACCTTCTCATCTCTTCTGTTGCACCCATCATATCTGCAATCTATTCCAGCAAGACAGGCGCTGACGAGAATCATATCTACCCTATTCCTTTACCTCTTTTAAATATTTTGTGCAATTTTCTGGAGGAATAACATTAATAAAGATACCTGTTCCTATCTCAAAGCCGGCAGGAATAGTAATCTTGGGTATAATTACCACATACCAGTGATAATACTTTACATTTGATTCCTCAACAGGTGCAGAACGGATTATATAATTATAATCAGGGTCATTCAGTCCTTTATATATCTTTCTTAATATTATCCTCAACACACGCGAAAAATTTTCTATCTCTTCATCAGAGATATTCCCAAAAGAGCTTTTGTGCCTTTTGGGGATGATCCTTGTCTCAAATGGAGAGCGAGAGGCAAATGGCTCATACACCAGAAAATATTCAGACTCAATCACAACCCTATCTTTTTGAGCAATCTCTTCTTTTATCATATCACAATATATACATGTTCCAAAGGTATCATAAGATAATCTTGCCTGAGAGACCTGCTGTCTTATATTTGGCGGTGTAATTGGTGTTGCAATGATCTGGGAATGGGGATGTTCTAAGGATGTTCCTGCCTTAACCCCATGATTTCTAAATATTGTTATAAGGTCAATCTTTTCATTCTTTGATATCTCCATGTATCTGTTTTTATATGTGATTACAACATCTATGACCTCATCTATCTCCATTGCAGCAATACTCTTATTATGCTTTGGGGTCTCTATAACCACCTCAGCAATACCATAGCCTTCTGCTTTTAAAAATTCGCCTGTCTTTTTCCTATTTGGTGATAGAACAGGCTGAAGGGCTGAAAACTTGTTTGGAACGACTCTTGTCCTCCACTGTCCATTGTTGCTAACAGTAAAATTGGGCGTAGGAGTCATACTTTCATTACCTATACAAAAGGGACATTTATCAACTCTGTCTGGAAGCTCTTTCTTTTCTTCTGTTTTTTTTACAAGGTCTTCAGGCCTCTTTGCCCTCTCAGGGGCAATAACCACCCACTCCTTTGTAGCAATGTTCTGTCTAAATTCAGACATAGTCTCCTCCTTCCTTTTTTATAATAATCAGAGAAAAATAATCAGGTTTTTTATCCCTGATTGAATTGATGTCTCTCAGGATGAGTTCTTCAGATGTCCCACATCTCTGGACAAAGATGATATTATCAGATAGTCCGATATCTTTGATAATCTTCAGAAGATCATCCATAACAGAGTTTACCTTTAAGAGAACTACTGTATCAAACCTATCTATTGTCTCCCTCAGCTCTTCTATATGATATCTGGCAGGCAGTATGGCTATCTTATCCTCACTCTCTGTTAAAGGGAATAATGCCCTGCATGATGACGCTGTTATAGATGAAATGCCAGGTATGACCCTTATCTCTATAGATGTATATCTCTTCTGAAAGGTCTTATAAAGATGTACAAATGTGCTGTAGAGAAATGGGTCTCCCTCTGTGATAAAGGCAGAATTGTATCCTGATGACAGCCTGTCATATATATTATCTGCTGCTATCTCCCAATATCTCTTTAATTCTTCAGTATTATTGGTCATGGGAAAGAGGAGTTCACATATCTTTTGTCTTTTCAGATCTATCATATCCTTGACAATAGATAGTGCAAAGCTATTATCCCTCTGAGACCTTTTAGGGACATATATAACAGGCACATTCTGAATAATCTTCAAAGCCTTAAGTGTAACAAGCTCTGGATCCCCTGGTCCTATTCCAACCCCATATAATAGACCATATCTCTCTTTCATTCTTATTATCTCTTATGAGACAGCTATTTAGCCAATTTCGGGGTGAGGGGTGAAAAAGAGTTTATAGCGTCACCTTAGCGTTTAGATCTCACTGCTCATAGAGATATGAACTAAAATGATACTGTTCTATTTAAATAAACCTAACTATAATCTCATACGCATTATAAAGTCTTTAGAACCCTACGCCCTGAAATTGGCTGAATAATTACTCTTAGAGTTACCTCCCTGCTTTACACAATCCCTTAACTCCAATATCCCTTCTAAAGTGCATACCGTCAAACCTGATCTTACCTGCTGCATGGTATCCCTTCTCTATAGCATCTCTTAAATCACTTCCAGTTGCTGTAATCCCCAATACTCTGCCGCCATCAGTAATAAATTTTCCTTCTTTCAAGGCTGTTCCTGCATGGAATACAATTATATCCTTTTCCATCTGAATATCTTCAATACCGGTAATAGTTTTTCCCTTTGTATATCTGCCGGGATAACCAGCCGATGACATAACTATACATATCGTAGAATCTTCTCTCCATTTAATCTCTATCTCCTTTAACCTCTCTTCTATTATTGCCTCCATTATCTCTATAATATCGGTCTTGAGCCTGGGCAGTATTACCTGTGCCTCAGGGTCTCCAAATCGTGCATTAAACTCCAGTACCTTAATCGCATCACCCTTTATCATAAGACCTGCATAGATCACACCTTTATATTTCCTCTCCTCTCTGGAGAGACCATTGATAATCGGTACTATTATCTCATCCATTATTCTCTTCTCCAACTCTTCTGTAATTACTGGTGCAGGAGAGTATGCCCCCATTCCGCCTGTATTTGGTCCTTTATCACCATCATAGACCCTTTTATGGTCTTGTGAACTCACCATAGGGATAACTGTATCGCCGTCTGTAAATGCCATAAAAGTAGCCTCTTCTCCATCAATATATTCCTCAATTACTATTTTTTGCCCTGCGTCACCAAAGATTTTCTCTCCCATTATTGATCTGACAGTCTCAATTGCCTCTTGTTGACTATATGCGATTATCACACCCTTTCCTGCTGCAAGTCCATCTGCTTTGATCACAATCGGAAATGCTTTTTCTCTTATATACGCAATAGCCTTATCCTCTGAAGTAAATATATCGGCATCTCCTGTTGGGATATTGTATTTTTTCATCAATTCTTTGGCAAATGCCTTACTTGATTCTATCTCCACCGCCTTCTTTGAAGGTCCAAATATCCTCATCCCTTCCTCTTCAAATCTATCTACGATCCCGAGTGTCAATGGAAGTTCAGGTCCTGCTACTGTTATATCAATAGAGTTATCCTTTGCAAAAGAGAGGAGAGAATCGATCTCGTCAGGTCTTATATCTATACATTCTGCAAGTTGTGAAATCCCTCCATTCCCATTAGCACAATATATTTTCTCTATCATTGGGTTCAGGGATATCTTCCAGATCAGGGTATGTTCCCTGCCTCCACTGCCGATCATCAAAATCTTCATCTTTTCCTCCTTATTTTTAAAGCATTCCTCTATCCTATAAATATCGTTATCCCCTGTCTGACCATTATTACTCCAATCTCAGAGAGTATGAGACTAAAGACATTTAATTGATAGTCTCAGAAGAGAATATCTTTAAAAGCCTCTTAAATTCAAGTTCCATCAGTATCTTTATAAGTTCTGGTTTATTGGGAGGAGATAACTTAAAATCAATCAGGTTAATATCTATCGGGGCGTCTATTATAATCGTAGCCAATCTTCTGCTTAATCTGGCTAAATCCCTATGATGCTTTAAACTTTCCCTAAGTTTTGTCTTTTTAACATTCTCTAAATTTTCCAGTAAATTCTCAATATTATCAAACTCAGCAATAAGACTGGCGGCTGTCTTCTCTCCTATCCCTGGTATACCAGGGATGTTATCGCTGCTATCACCCATAAGCCCCATAATCTCGACAAGTCGGGAAGGCTCGACACCAAAACGTTCCAATACATAATCCCCTTTATATACCTTGTCGCGCATAGGGTCATATACATAAGTGATATCTGTAATCAACTGCATCATATCCTTATCACCACTTATTATGATAACCTCCTCTATCCCTTCCTTTTCAGCCTTTTTTACTATTGTACCTATAAGATCATCTGCCTCATATCCCTCTTTTACCACAACAGGGATATTAAACGCCTCTACTATCCTGTATATATAAGGTATCTGAACAGCCATATCCTCTGGCATTTTGGGCCTGTGTGCCTTATATTCATCAAATTCTTTATGTCTCAGGGTAGGTCCTTTTGCATCAAATGTAACTGCAAGGTAGTCAGGCTTTTTATCCTTTATAATCTTCATAAGCATATTAGTAAATCCATATATAGCGTTTGTAGGGAGTCCCTTGCTTGAAGAAAGACCTTTGATCGCATAAAATGCGCGATAGATATAGGCATTGCCATCAATTAAATAGAGGTTAGTTTTTACTTGCATAATTTATTGTAAATTATTAAATTATTATTACATTTTATCTTACCACATCAAACAGAAATTTGATAGCCTTTGTCATCAATTACCTGTTCCTCAATTTTGTCTATTGAAAAAAAGATTAAATTATGCAATAGATATAATTATAAAAGGAGATTAGTATGTATGAGATCCAGAACTCAATTTCTCTTTATGAAGGGATGGCATTAATATCAGATCCTATTCATAGATATATATCCTTTTCTGTGCCTGTCAGGGATGACCATAATGAAAAGACAGAAAAAGATCTGATAGATACAGAATGGATGCAGAGACTGAGATATATCTATCAATTACAGAGTGCCCGCTGGGTATATCCATCAGCAGAGCATAGCCGTTTTCAGCATTCTCTTGGGGTTATGCATGTGGCAGATAGATTTGCCCGTCACCTGTATCCATTTTTAAAAGATGTACTTACAGATACACCATCTGAACAATATATAGTAGAGCTTTTACGAATAACAGGTCTGCTCCATGATATAGGGCACGGATGTTTCGGCCACTTCTTTGATGAAAATTATCTTGATGAGTATGGGATCACACATGAGGTAATTGGCAAGGAGATAATCATTAATGAACTTGGTGAGATGATAAAGAAGATACATCGCAGTCCTTATGGAGAAATAAGAGATGATGAGGAATTGAATCCTGAATATATCGCATTTTTAATAAACAAGAACGAGGGTAAGGATAACAATAGAGATTATCCAGAGTGGCTTCTCTTTCTAAAGCCTCTGTTTAGCGGCATATATACTGTGGATAATCTTGATTATGTCCTGAGAGACTCATATATGTGCGGTGTAGCAGTTGGACCTGTTGACCTGCATCGCCTTATGCACTATTCTTTCTTTACAGACAAGGGATTGACCGTCCACAAGTCAGGGCTGCCTGCATTGACTATGTTTTTAAATGCCAGATTCTATCTCTATTTCAATGTCTATTATCATAGAACAACGAGGGCTATAGATCTTCATCTAAAAGAGATATTTAGAGATACACTGAAATATATTCTTTCAGGCAATCCAATTAAAGATTTAAAAAGATATCTCTATCTCACAGACTGGTCTCTCTTAGAAGATGTGAAAAAATGGGGTAATTCAGATGACAAGGAGATTGCCTTTCTCTCATTAGAGTGGGAAAGGATATTAAAAAGAGATATGAAATGGAAAATGGCATTTGATACAACTCTGTCTTTTAACAGGTTCGAAAAGGGAAGAAGGGTAATAAGCTCAAGAGAGTTTGATGAGAGAATAAGAGATGCCCTGTCAATTGAAAAGAAGGATTGTAGTTTTTGTATTGATATGGCGAGTCAAGATCCAAGGCCGTTAAATCCACTTATGATGGGGGATCGACAACTTTATGTATATGAGCCATCTACGAGGTCTATATCCACTGAGCTGCTTAAAGAATATTTTGATTATATACCTGCCAAGGTGATACAATGCAGAATCTTTGCCACCAACCATAATTTTGATAAGATACTCTCTCGCATAGCAGAGAATATCCTTAACGATGCAGAAGATAGCATAATAGGCACTAATATCTGAATAGTTACATTCGAATTTTCTGCTACAAAAAACAGGAAAATCATTGTTAATTGCCTATTCTGAGGAAAGAGTGATCCCTGCTTCTTCAAACCCTTTTTTTCTGATAAGACAACTATCGCATCTTTTGCATGGTCTCCCATTCTCTTGCGGATCGTAACAACTATGAGTAAGACTATAGTCAATACCGAGCGATATCCCTCTTTTGATTATTTCTCCCTTTGTCAGGGTTATAAGGGGTGAGCGTATTTTAAATCGTATCCTTCCCTCAACACTTTCTCTTGTTGCAAGATTTGCCATATTTTCAAAGGCATTTAAATATTCTGGTCTGCAATCAGGATAGCCGCTGTAGTCTAATATATTTGCACCTATAAAAATCGTATCTGTTCTTATTACTTCTGCCCACCCAAGAGCTACAGAAAGAAAAATGGTATTTCTTGCAGGGACATAAGTAACAGGGATAAACTTTTCTCTTTGATTATAGAACATATCCTTGGGGACAGGTATCTTCTCAGATGTAAGAGCTGAACCGCCTATTTTATCAATATCGAGATTTATAATAATATGTTCTTCACATCCCATCTTTATCCCGATTGTTTTTGCCTTTTCAACCTCTATAATATGTCTCTGCCCATAATTAAATGTTAAACAGTAGGTTTTGTAACCTTCTTCTCTGGCAATTGCCATAGTTGTAGTTGAATCTATACCTCCGCTTAACAGTACTATAGCTTTTTTTTCCATATTTTTTTAAAAAAAAACATTTATAATCCTTGACAAAAAATATAGCTTTATGTTAAATTAAATTCTACCTTTTTGTAAAGTTTTTTTTTGAATGGAAGGATGTTAGATGTTAATTGATAAACAGGTAAACATTTTTCTCAAAAAAAATTGGGGCAAATTATTTGTATCTATTATTATTGGCCTCCTTATATCTATGTTTCTCTTTAGCACAGATGCTATAACAGAGGAAAAAACTGATATTAAAAAATATGACCCTGAAGATCCTGATAATCCTATCTATTTAGGGGGAAAAGGTAACAGAAGAAGTACAGGCAATATCTCAAAGTCTGGTTATGCAAGTGAGGCTGCCAGGCTTGGAGCCGGATGGCATCCTCCTGCTATTGATACATCTGAACTTCCTCGTGATAAATTTAATCTTATAAACTGGGTAGAATTGGTAAATAAAAATGTTATAAGTCCCAAACCATCCCTTGATCCTTACTTTGAAGAGCAACCGCCACTTGATTTAAATATCTTGTTCCAGATGAGGGGTGGATTTGTTGACAATGTTCTCTTCCCTCATGATATTCATACATATTGGTTAGATTGTACAAATTGTCATGATGGTATATTTATACCTGCTGCCGGTAGCAACAGGGTAAGGATGCAGGAGATTGTGAAAGGAGAGTGGTGTGGTCGCTGTCATGGCAGAGTGGCGTTTCCTATTGCCGACTGTACAAGATGCCATAGATTTTCAAGAGGACATAAGGTAGAGGAGAGTGCAGTAAAACGTATCTCTCCACCCTGAGTGTATAGGTCATATAAAAAAATCATAAATAAAGGAAGGGGGGTTTATAAATGAAAAGAAGGTTTATAACAGTTATTTTAATCTCAACAATGATGCTTGCAGGAGTCATAACGTATGTCTGGGCGGAATATGGAGATATTGTCCTTGATAATAAAATCGAGAGCATGAAAAAAGTGGGAGTGAATCCAGTTGTATTTCCACATTGGTTCCATAGAATCAGGTTTAAATGTAAGGTCTGCCATCCAGCCATATTTATCATGAGAGCAGGAGCAAATGACATCAATATGAAAAAGATCATGAATGGAGAAAAGTGCGGCAGATGTCATAATGGTATTATAGCCTTTGCTCCGTTAGAGTGTGAAATATGTCATTCAAAGGCACCTGTTGCTGTACCGATTCAGGGAGTAATGAAATAATAGCAAAAAGCAGGATGAGGTAAATTAAAATAAATTAACTTTATCTATATTATAGATAATAGATAAGAGAAAATTTTTTATTTATAGTCCTTTAAGAAGG
>JBHHUU010000055.1:0-13789 GCA_046753905.1 Nitrospirota bacterium
TCTATGAGTAGTGAGAGCTAAACACTAAGGTGACGCTATAAACTCTTTTCCACCCTTCGCCCTGTAATTAGCTGAATAGTTACATAGGAAAAATGGACATTCAGTTAAATTTGAGCCGATAAATGTAATTGGGACATATTGTTATTTGAAAGCAGATAATCTTACTCATTCTATAGAATATGGCTAAGCTCTTTCTGGATCAGGAGATAAAGCAAAATTGAAGATTATTAAAGGGATAGATAACTATCATAAAGATAAAGACTCATATAATGTATTAACAATAGGTAATTTTGATGGTATTCATTCAGGTCATAGGGCTATTCTGGAAAGGGTTGTTAAAGAGGCGAGAAAGAGAGGAGGAAAGGGGATTGTCTTTACCTTTGACCCCCACCCTATAGAGATATTATTTCCCTGTCTTGACCTGAAATTCATCTCCTCTTTTGAAGAAAAGGTAGGATTAATTAAGGAGATAGGGATAGATGAGGTCATCTGTATTAACTTTGACAGTGAGTTTGCAGAACAGGAACCTTATGAATTTGTAAAAAGTATATTATGGGAAAAGGTAGGAGTAAAAGAGATAATAATAGGAAAAGGGTATACATTTGGAAAGGATAAGAAAGGGACTGTAGGGTTATTAAGAGAGATCGGCAGAGAGTTGCATTTTCAGGTGGAAGATATAAAACCAGTAACAATAGAGAGAACTGTTGTAAGCTCTTCAAGGATAAGGAGATTATTAGCAGAAGGGGAAATAAAAGATGCAGCAAGGTTGCTTGGGAGAAGATACTCTATTGAAGGTATAATAATCAAAGGTACAAAAAAAGGTCGTAAGTTAGGATTTCCGACTGCAAATATATCTCCTCCTTCCTTTCTATCTATTCCTAAAAATGGTGTATATGCAGTTACTTCAGAGATAGACAAAGAAAAAGTTGATGGAGTTGCTTATATAGGAACACAGCCTACCTTTGGACAAAGAGAAAGAAATATAGAAGTCCATATTATCAATAATAATTTTAATTATAATGAAGACCTATATAAAAAGAGATTGAAGGTAACTTTTATAGAAAAATTAAGGGATGAGATGGTATTTAAAGATAAAGAATCCTTAATAAGGCATATAAACATTGATATTAAAATGGCAAGAGATATATTAGTGCGAGATAAGTGATAAGTGAAAAACTAAGAATTGTTCACTTATCACTTAATTTATTTAAAAATGGACCCAGTCTATTTATTAAAAAAAAAGGTCAGGGTAGAGATAGAGATGCTTAAATTGATTATGCCAGGGGAAAAGGTAGTGGTAGGCGTCTCGGGAGGTCCTGACTCTTTATGTCTGCTGCATATCCTGAAAAAGATAGGAGAAGAGATAGGCTTTACCATTTATGCGACATCTTTAAATCATAGGTTTCGCGGCATGGAATCTGAAAATGAGGCAGAATTTGTCAGAATAGTCTCAGAGGAGTGGGGAATTCCATGCAGTATAGAGTCTATTGATGTCCCTGCCTTCTGTAAGGAGAAAAGGCTCTCAAAACAGGTTGGGGCAAGGATAATCAGATACAGGTTTTTTTATGATATTGCAAAGAGTATAGGTGCAGCAAAGATTGCAATAGCCCAGACAGCAGATGATCAGGCTGAGACCTTTCTTATGAGATTATTAAGGGGGGCAGGTGTGTTAGGATTATCAGGTATACCTGTACTCAGGGAAGATATTATCATAAGACCCTTATTGAGAATCAGAAGAGCTGAGATACTGGAATATCTGAAGAGAGAAAATATATCATTTATTACTGACTCATCTAATATAAAACCTATATATATGAGAAATAAGATAAGATTGGAGCTTATCCCGACTTTAGCTAAGGAGTATAATCCCAATATCACAGATGTCCTGAATAGAGAGGCAGAGATATTATCAATAGAGAATGACTTTCTTGACACCTATACGTTAGAGATAATAGATAGACTCAGGGTAAAAAGAGAAGAGAAAGGCATCTCTTTAGACCTTAATTTACTTTCATCTCTGCATGATGCAATAAAAAGAAGGGTCTTAAGGTGGGCAATAAAGGAGATAAAGGGAGATATGAACGGGATATCTTTTAATCATATTATGAATGGTATAAATATAATAGAAGGTGGAAATACAGGCAATAGAATAGACCTCCCTGATAGTATTGCTATACAGAGGGAATATGACATACTACGGGTATCTATCTGTGAAAAAGAGATGGAAGTTGGTGATGACATGCCACCTTTTGCAATTAATGTCCCTGGTGAGACCTATATCCCATTTTTTAATATGCTAATAAAAGTATGCTATGCTGAAAGAATCGTTTATTCTAAAAATAGAAAGAATATTGCCTGTTTTGACTCTGACAAACTTACTATGCCTTTGATGATAAGAGGCAAGACTGATGGTGATATATTTTATCCCGATGGAATGGGAGGGCATAGAAAGAAACTTCAGGATTTTTTTGTGGATGAAAAGATTCCGAGAAGGGAGAGAAAGAGGATACCTCTTCTGGTATCTCCTTATGGAATCATCTGGGTAATTGGCAAAAGATTAGATATAAGATATATTGCAAGAAAAGATAAAAAGGATCTGCTTGTAGTAGAGAGTTTCGAAAAAAGAAAGGAGAATAAATGTTATGGATAGGATATATGGTAAGCCTATCATTACAAAGGAAGAGATTCAAAAGAGGGTAAAAGAATTGGGCAGAAAGATTGCTATGGATTACAGAGCTAAAGACCTGTTATTAATATGTGTATTAAAGGGGGCATTTATATTTTTTTCAGACCTGTCAAGGGCTATCAGACTCCCTTTAAGAACAGATTTTATAATAGCTTCAAGTTATAAAAAGACTAAATCTTCAGGAAAGGTCAGTATTATTGCAGACATCTCTGAAGATATAAATGGACAGGATGTACTTTTAGTAGATGATATAGTAGACTCAGGACTGACACTCGATTATCTTACAAAATATATCCTGACAAAAGGTCCGAGATCTCTGAAGGCTTGTATCCTGTTAGACAAATCTGAGAGACGGCAGACTGATATAACAATAGACTATACTGGATTCAATATACCAAATAAATTTGTAGTAGGATATGGGCTGGACTATCAGAATAAATATAGAAATCTTCCTTATATCGCTGTCTTGGATGTAATTAATGAAGATATTATCTGAGTAATATTTCACAGCCTCAATTAAGGGGAAAGGAGTCCTAACAAAGTCTATTGTAACAAATCAAAAATTATGTTAAAATCAACAATAGTAATATCTTGCATGGAGGTTATTTGATGAATTCCCGTTTTAAAAATGTAGTATTCTGGCTGGTAATAGGCCTGTTTATGATACTCTTATTTAATCTGTTTGATGTACCGCCAGCAACCAATGAAGAGAGTATTATATTCAGTGATTTCCTGACAAAGTTAGAAAATGGAGAGATTGCTGAAGTAGCTATAAAGAATAATAATATTACAGGCACTTTTAGCAATGATCAGAAATTTAGGACCTATGCAACTGATTATCCAGACCTGATCTCTCTTTTAAGAAAAAGCAATGTTAAGATAAAAGTCACGCCGCCTGATGAGAGTTCATGGTATATGACCTTTCTTATAACATGGGGTCCATTTGTCCTCTTTATTGTACTATGGATATTTTTAATGAGGCAGATGCAGATAGGCGGGAATAAAGCCCTTTCATTTGGGAAAAGCAGGGCAAAGCTCCTGACAGAGGAGAAAAAGAAAACAACCTTTGCAGATGTGGCAGGGATTGATGAGGCAAAAGAAGAGGTCTCAGAGATTATAGAGTTTTTGAAAGATCCGCCCAAGTTTCAAAGACTCGGTGGAAGAATCCCAAAGGGCGCCCTTATTATCGGTCCTCCTGGGACAGGAAAGACCTTATTAGCCAAGGCAATTGCCGGCGAGGCTGGTGTCCCGTTTTTCAGTATAAGCGGCTCTGACTTTGTGGAGATGTTTGTTGGAGTTGGTGCATCACGGGTAAGAGACCTGTTTGAGCAGGGCAAAAAGAATGCCCCATGTATAATATTTATAGATGAGATAGATGCTGTTGGAAGACTTAGAGGGGCCGGTTTAGGAGGCGGACATGATGAGAGGGAACAGACACTGAACCAATTATTGGTAGAAATGGATGGATTTGAGACATCAGATGGTGTAATCCTGATATCAGCAACTAACAGGCCTGATGTGCTTGACCCTGCATTGCTTCGTCCAGGCAGATTTGATAGACAGATAGTAGTATCACGTCCTGATTTAAGGGGGAGAGCAGAGATACTGAAGGTACATACCAAAAAGATCCCATTGGGAAAGGGTGTAAGCCTTGAGGTTATTGCAAGGGGGACACCAGGATTTTCAGGAGCGGATATAGAGAATCTTGTAAATGAGGCTGCCCTGCTTGCTGCGAGAAGAGACAAAAAGAGTGTGGAGATGGAAGATTTTGAGAGTGCAAAGGATAAAGTAATAATGGGGGCTGAACGAAAAAGTATGATTATAACTGACGATGAGAGAAAAAATACAGCTCATCATGAAGCAGGACACGCATTGGTGGCAAAGAAACTACCCGGTACTGATCCTATCCATAAGGTGACTATTATTCCAAGGGGGAGGGCGCTTGGAGTTACAATGCAGTTGCCCACTGATGACAGATATACCTATCCAAAAGAATTTCTTTATAATAACATTGCTATTCTTTTGGGTGGAAGGGCTGCTGAGGAGATAATCTTAAATCATATGACTACAGGTGCAGGAGATGATATAGAAAAGGCTACTGAGCTTGCAAGAAAGATGGTATGTGAATGGGGCATGAGCGAAGAATTGGGACCTCTTGCCTTTGGCAAAAAGGAAGAGGAGATATTTTTAGGAAGAGAGATTGCACAACACAGAGATTATAGTGAGAACACTGCGATCAAGATAGATAGTGAAGTAAAAAGGTTGGTAATGGAAAATTATACAAGGGCAAAAAAGATATTAAAAGATAATATCCATACATTGCATGCCCTCGCGGATGCCTTGTTAGAAAAAGAGGTATTAGATGCGCCGGATATTGATAAGATTATTCAGGGAGCATCAGCATGAGAGTTAAGGAGTTGGAGAGTTATGGAGTTCAAATATTATAACTCTTTGACTCCTCAATTCCTTAACTCCTCAACTCTTTGACTCCTCAACTCTTCAACCCTATGTCATTATCAGATTTATATAAAAAGACCCATATTATGGGTATATTAAATGTTACACCAGATTCATTTTCTGATGGAGGGCTATTTGCAGATATAGATAAGGCAGTCTCATGGACCGAAGAGATGGTCTCTAATGGGGCAGATATAATTGATATTGGAGGAGAATCCTCAAGACCCGGGGCTGATTCAGTATCCTCAGATGATGAGAAAAAAAGGGTTCTGCCGGTAATTGAAAGATTGGTATCAAGGATAGATATCCCAATATCTATTGATACCTGCAAAGCAGAGGTTGCCAGATCAGCTATTGATTTAGGTGTAGAGATTGTAAATGATGTCAGTGGGCTGCAATTTGACCCTCAAATGGCTGACATCATAGCAAAAAATGATGTTTATATAGTAATAATGCATATGAAGGGAACACCTGAAGATATGCAGTTGAATCCATCATATATGGATGTCATAGAGGATATATACTCCTTTTTTGAAAAAAGGATCGCATTTGCTCAATCAAGGGGGATAAAAAGAGAGAAGATAATTATAGACCCTGGTATTGGTTTTGGAAAGAGGACTCATCATAATCTGAAGATATTAAAATCATTAGAAAGGTTCAAGAATCTGGGAAATCCAATACTATTGGGGACATCAAGAAAGTCCTTTATTGGAGATGTATTAAATCTTAGAGTAGATGACAGAATAGAGGGAACTGGAGCAACAGCAGCAGTGGGAATAATGAATGGTGCAAATATACTAAGGGTGCATGATGTAAAGCCAATGGTCAGGATAGCAAAGATGGTAGATTCAATATTAAAGGCATAGGCATAGTAAGTTTGAATTTACGAAAAAATGATAAATGATAGATGATAGAGATAATCAGGATAATAAGATGGCAGGATATAATAGACATATTATTGGTTGCATTTATCCTTTACAGGCTTTTTCTTATCCTGAAAGGGACAAGGGCATTCCAGATGTTAGTAGGTCTGGCTATCCTGCTCTTTGCCCTTGTAATATCAAAATGGATGGAGTTATACACCGTTGATTGGCTTGTTACCAGATTCTGGTCACAGATTATACTTGCCCTGATCATCCTATTTCAACCAGAGATCAGACGGGCATTAGCCCAGATTGGTAAAAATCCCTTTATATATAAACCTACAGAGATGGAGGAATCAAGGACGCTTGAAGAGGTAATAAAGACATCAATCTCTCTTGCTAATAAGATGATAGGGGCTTTAATAGTCATTGAAAGAGAGATAGACCTGAAGGATATTGTAGAGATGGGAACAAGATTAGATGCAGCAGTATCAAAGGAGTTATTAACCAGTATATTTCTTCCCTATTCTCCTATTCATGATGGTGCAGCGATAATAAAGGAGACAAGGATAGTTGCCGCCGGATGTTTTCTTCCGCTTACCTTGAATCCTGATATCAATAAAATATTTGGTACAAGGCATAGGGCAGGATTAGGAATTACTGAAGAGAGTGATGCAGTAGTTATAGTAATCTCTGAAGAGACAGGCTCTATCTCTGTTATAATAGGCGGCATGATAACAAGTGAACTTGATGCGATTGCCCTGAGAAGAATATTGACTCGAATATTTATTAAAAAAAATAAAAAAGAAGAAAATATGATCTTTAAGAAGATTAAAGATATATTTTCTGAGAAGAGAGCAGTTAATTGACAATAGATAGGGATAAGATAAAAAAGATTTTCTTTGATAATCTTTTAATAAAGACCTTTTCCCTCCTCTTTGCTATTACCTTATGGGTTTATTTAAATACAACGGGAAAGGTTGAAAAGAATATTGTAATTCCTTTAGAATTAAGGGCGCTTCCCTCACAGTTTGTAATTATTAATGAAATAATGGAATATATAAGCATTAAAGTAAAAGGAAATGAGACTATCCTCAGAAGAGACAAAATAGATAAAATAGTTGCTCTGCTCAACCTCTCTGAGATAAGAGCAGGAGACAATATATTTTTACTCAAACCAGATAATATCTTAGACCTGCCTTCAGGGGTAGAGGTTACAAAGATAACCCCTGAGAGGATAATTATCAGGGTCAGGAGATTATAACAGTCAACACAAAAACAGAGGAGAGAGAAAGATATGAAGAGACTCTTTGGAACAGACGGGGTTCGCGGGATTGCAAATATAGAACCTATGACCACAGAGATGGCGATGAAACTTGGGAGGGCATCTGCCTATATCTTTAAAAGAAAAGCAGGAAGACACAGGATAGTAATAGGCAAGGATACAAGGCTGTCAGGCTATATGCTTGAGAGTGCGCTTACATCAGGGATATGCTCAATGGGTGTTGATGTGCTGCTTGTAGGACCTCTGCCGACACCTGCGGTTGCCTTTATTACAAGGAGCTTGAGAGCAGATGCAGGCGTGGTTATATCAGCATCTCATAATCCATTTGAGGATAATGGGATAAAGTTCTTTTCCAATGATGGGTTTAAACTCCCTGATGGATTGGAAAAGAGGATAGAAGAGATCATATTTTCAGGAGAGATAAACTCTATTCGCCCTACCTCACATGATATAGGAAAGGCTTTCAGGATAGATGATGCAGATGGCAGATATATTGAGGCTGTAAAAAATTCTATACCAAGGGGGCTTGACTTTGAGGGTCTGAAGATAGTTGTTGACTGTGCAAATGGTGCGGCATATAAGGTGACACCCTCTGTATTAAGAGAGTTAGGGGCAGAAGTAATCGGTCTGTCTGTTGAACCGGATGGAACGAATATAAATCTTGGATGCGGTTCAATGCACCCTGAAGTAGTACAGAAGGCTGTAATAGAGCATAATGCTGATATAGGGATAGCACATGATGGTGATGCTGACCGTGCTATCTTTGTGAGTGAAAAGGGGGAGATAGTCAATGGCGACCAGATAATGGCTATGTGTGCCATTGATATGAAGAAAGAAAAGAGGCTTCAGGGAAATACTGTCGTTGCAACTGTTATGAGCAATATTGGATTGGAGATTGCAATGAAGGGGGAGGGGATTCAGGTAAGAAGAACAAGGGTTGGTGATAGATATGTTCTTGAAGAGATGATAAAGAGGGGACTGA
This sequence comes from Nitrospirota bacterium, assembly GCA_046753905.1. Lineage (GTDB taxonomy): Bacteria > Nitrospirota > Nitrospiria > JBHHUU01 > JBHHUU01 > JBHHUU01. Next base: position 8,274 of record JBHHUU010000055.1, read on the forward strand.
ACTTTGGCGGGGAGCAGTCAGGACATATAATATTCCTTGATTATAATACCACAGGGGACGGTCTTATTACTGCCCTTCAGGTATTAACTCTCCTGAAAAAAGGAGGAAAGAGCCTGTCTGATCTCTCATCATGTATGACATCCCTGCCTCAGATATTATTAAATGTCAGGGTAAAAAGGAAAAAGCGGTTGGATTCTATACCATCAATAACCGATAAGATAAAAGAAGAAGAAGATAAGTTAAAGGATAAAGGGAGGGTATTGGTTAGATATTCAGGGACAGAGCCTGTGGTTAGAGTTATGGTAGAGGGAGAGGAAGAAAAGGAGATAAAAGAGACAGCAGAAGAGATAGCATCTGTTATAAGGAAAGAACTCTCATAATGATGAATATAGAACAGAATAAGGTATTAATACTTGACTTTGGTTCACAATATACTCAGTTAATTGCCAGGAGGGTTCGGGAAAGCAAGGTATATTGTGAAATATATGGATATAACGCATCTATAGATAAAATAAGGGCATTTTCACCAGATGGAATTATACTCTCAGGAAGTCCTTCAAGTGTATATGATAAAGATGCGCCTATCTGTGATAAAAGGGTATTTGAATTAAAGATTCCTGTGCTTGGAATATGTTATGGGATGCAGGTTATGACATACCTGCTTGGCGGAAAAGTAGCAAAGGCATTAAAAAGGGAATATGGAAGGGCAGATATTATTATAGATGATGAGGGCGATTTATTTAAAGGTATCAGGGCAAGTGGCGGGGGGCAGGCGGCAGATAACTCTAATGTTGCATGGATGAGTCATGGCGATAAAATAGAGAAGATGCCTCATGGTTTTATATCAATAGCCCATACAGCAAATTCTCCTATAGCTTCCATGAAAGATCCGGAGAGAAAATTTTATTCGCTTCAATTTCATCCTGAGGTAGTGCATACTGATAGTGGTATAAAGATAATACAGAATTTCCTCTATGAGATATGCAGGTGCAATCCTGTATGGACAATGTCTTCCTTTATGAAGTTTACAATAAATGATATCAGGGAGAAAGTGGGAGATGGGCGGGTAATATGTGCATTAAGCGGGGGAGTAGATTCATCTGTTGCAGCAGTAATTGTGAATAAGGCAATAGGAAAGAATCTATTATGTGTTTTTGTAGACAATGGTCTACTGAGAAAAGATGAAGCTAAAAAGGTTATTGATACCTTTAAAAACAATCTGAAATTAAATGTTAAACAGGTTAATGCTGCCGCAAGGTTTTTAAACAGACTTAAGGGGGTTGTTGATCCTGAAAAAAAGAGAAAGATAATAGGAAGAGAGTTTATAAAGATATTTGAAGAAGAGGCAGGAAAATTCAAAGGCCATGGAGATGCAGAGTATCTAGTTCAGGGAACCCTCTATCCTGATGTAATAGAGAGTGTCTCTTTCAAAGGTCCATCCTCCACGATTAAGAGTCATCATAATGTAGGAGGACTTCCTTCAAGGATGAGATTTAAACTTATTGAACCATTAAGGGAGTTATTCAAGGATGAGGTGAGGAGATTGGGAAGTGAACTTGGAATTTCAGACTCTATCTTATGGAGGTGGCCATTTCCTGGACCAGGGTTAGCAGTCAGGATTATTGGAGAGGTGACGAATAAAAGGTGTGCTGTCTTGAGAGAGACAGATGCTATTGTAGAGGAAGAGATATTAAGGGAAGGTCTCTATAGAGATATATGGCAGGCATTTACAGTTCTATTGCCTATAAAGACAGTTGGGGTGATGGGCGATGAAAGGACATACGAGAATGTATTGGCTGTCAGAGCAGTCACAAGTCTTGATGGTATGACAGCAGATTGGGTAAAATTGCCATATAACCTGTTGGAAAAAATATCTAACAGGATTATCAATGAAGTAATGGGGATAAATAGAGTAGTATACGATATAAGTTCTAAACCACCAAGCACCATAGAATGGGAATAGGGCAGACTAAATTAAAAGTTACTAAACGTTCATGACTCTAATGAATCACCCCATGTCATGAAAACTTACCCCCTCCTTTGACAAAGGGTGGAGAAAATGTTCCCTCTCCCCTTGTGGGAGAGGGTTAGGGGTATTTTCATAGTAAAAAAATGATTGAACGATTACAAAAGATTATATCACGGGCAGGAATTACATCAAGAAGACAGGCAGAGGAGCTTATAAAGACAGGCAGGGTTGCTGTTAATGGAAAGATAATAACAAAACTTGGAACAAAGGGAGATACAAGAAAAGATGTTATCAGGATAGACGGGAGAACTATCAATGTAAATCAACCTCTAACTTATTTAATTCTCAACAAACCAAAAGGATATATTACTTCACTTAAAGATCCAGAGGGGAGACCTACTGTTCTGGATCTGTTGAAAAGGGTAAATATAAGGGTCTATCCTGTGGGAAGGTTAGATTTTGAGACAGAGGGGCTTTTAATATTGACCAATGACGGTGATCTTGCAAATGGACTGATGCACCCACGTAACGAGGTGAGAAAGGTATATCTTGCAAAGATAAAGGGTGTGATTACAGATAAAGAGATCAAACGTATAGAGAGAGGCATAATGATAGAGACTGGTAAAACAGCTCCATGCAGGATAAAAAAACGATCCATAGCATTAAAAAATTCATGGATAGAGATAACTATTCATGAAGGCAAGAATAGAGAGATCAGGAGGATGATGGAGACAATAGGTCACCCTGTATTAAAATTAAATAGAGTGAGATATGGTTTATTAACCTTAGGAGATATGAGGATAGGAGAGTATAGATTTCTCAAGCCTGATGAAGTAATGATGCTGAAAAGAGATTCAGGGTTGTTAATATGATTACAGAGTAATAGATACATCAGTTATTATCGCTGTCATTGTCAATGAACCAGAAAGAGATATTTTGATTGAACTAACCAATGGGGCTGATCTCATTGTACCATATTCAGTTCATTGGGAAATTGGCAATGCCTTTTCAGCTATGCTAAAGCGAAAAAGGATAACTTTAAAGCAGGCTTTAAAGGCTAATGAGGGAAAGGTTAAAATAAAAAGTAAGCATGGGCAAATCTTTATTATAACGCCTGAATTTAAAACAGGTTCTCCACTAGATATTGAAAGTATAGACTTAGGTATTACTACTACTGAAATTATAGATTTTATCTACGAGGGGAGAAAATTGTCTTAGAGCCTGTTCATGTAAAAGAGGAGAGAGTCTACAGTGAAGAGAACATGTTATTGTGGAATATTAAAAAAGGATCATATAGGTAAAGAGGTAGTATTAACAGGCTGGGTGCAGAAGAGAAGAGACCATGGAGGCCTTATATTTATTGATCTGAGAGATAGAGAAGGGATAGTCCAACTTGTATTTAATCCTGAGATAAGCAAAGAGGCTCATAGTAAGGCTCATGATATAAGAAATGAGTATGTGCTGGAGGTAAAAGGAAAGGTACAAGCCCGTCCCAAAGACACAGAAAACTTAAATATATCCACAGGAATGATAGAGGTTATAGTAAAAGAATTAGAGATACTGAACCTTTCAAAGACCCCGCCTTTTCTTATAGAAGATGAGATAGATATATCTGAGGCAATGCGCCTAAAATACCGTTATCTTGACCTGAGACGACCAAAGATACAACAAACCCTTATATCAAGATATAATGCAATAAAGATCATAAGGGGATTTCTGGATGAGAATGGCTTTATAGATATAGAAACCCCATTCCTTACAAAGACCACACCAGAGGGGGCAAGGGATTATCTTGTCCCGAGCAGGGTAAACCCTGAATCTTTTTATGCCCTTCCGCAATCACCGCAGTTATTCAAACAGATATTGATGATTGCAGGTTTTGACAGGTATTATCAGGTTGTAAGGTGTTTCAGAGATGAAGACCTGAGGGCAGACAGACAACCTGAATTTACTCAGATTGACATTGAGATGTCTTTTATTAAAAGAGAAGATATCTTTTCTTTAATGGAGGGGATGTTATATGAGATATTCAAAGAGGTCAGGGGTATTGAGATCGCCATTCCTTTTCAGAGATTAACTTATAGAGAGGCAATAGAGCGGTTTGGAGTTGATAAGCCTGATACAAGGTTTGGTTTGGAGTTGAAAGATGTATCAGAGATAGTTAAAGGCTGTAATTTTAAGGTCTTTACTCAGACAATAAAGAGAGGCGGTATTGTAAAGGGAATAAATGCAAAAGGACTTGGTGGATTATCAAGAAAAGAATTAGATGAGCTTACAGATGAGGCAAAGGTATTCGGGGCAAAGGGATTGGCATGGATAAAGGTTATGGATAAGGGCTTTGAGTCACCTATTGTAAAATTCATGGGTGAAGATATCATACAAGAACTCAGGAAGGAATTTGAGGCTGAGAAGGGAGACATCCTGTTATTTGTAGCTGATGATAAAAAGATAGCAAATAATACACTTGGCAACTTAAGGATTAAGATTGCAGAAAGAAAGGGCATTATTGATGATAATATATATAATTTTCTCTGGATAACAGACTTTCCTCTGTTAGAATATGATGATACTGAGAAGAGGTATACAGCCCTTCACCATCCTTTTACATCTCCTATGGATGAGGATATCTCTTTGCTTGATAAAGAACCCCTTAAGGCAAGGTCAAAAGCCTATGATATAGTTCTGAATGGAACAGAGATAGGCGGCGGCAGTATTCGTATCCATAAGAGGGATATTCAAAGCAGGATATTTGACCTCTTAGAGATTGGAAAGGAAGAGGCAATCACAAAATTTGGTTTTTTATTAGAGGCATTGGAATATGGTGCGCCGCCACATGGCGGTATTGCATTTGGACTGGATAGATTATTAATGATATTGACAGGCACAGACTCTATAAGAGAGGTAATTGCATTTCCAAAGACCCAGAAGGGAATATGTCTGATGACAGATGCACCTTCTATGGTTACTAAAGAACAATTAAAAGAATTACATATTAAGACTGATCAACCCCAAAACAGAGATTAAAATTATTCTAAAGTTTCCTCTCCCTTGATGGGAGAGAGAGTGAGGAATTTATTATGCACACAGCGTGAGGAGAAAAATGTAATGACTGGCTCTTATTTACAGGATAGGATATCTTATATCTGGTTGTTTATATGGATACTTTTATTGGTAGGCTATGATGTGAAACCATCTTATCCTTTAACACCTATTGTTACATCTATTATTCCCAGTACAGGTCACACAGGATTCACACAGAATGTAAAAATTAAAGGAAGTAATTTTGAAAAAGGGGCAAAGGTGAGCCTTTTAAATGGTGGACCATTTCTTGCAAGTTCTTACGATACATCAGGGTATGCCTACGGCATCTATGTATCAGGGAAGTATGCGTATGTGGCTGACGGAGGCGCTGGATTGCAGATAGTGGATATATCTAACCCCAATGCCCCTGCTCTTGCCGGAGCATATAACACACCCCACTGGGCAGAGGATGTCTATGTATCAGGGAAGTATGCGTATGTAGCTGATGGAGGTGCTGGATTGCAGA
>JBHHUU010000056.1:0-13583 GCA_046753905.1 Nitrospirota bacterium
GACGCTATAAACTCTTTTCCACCCCTCACTCTGTATTAGCTGAATAGTTACACTTTTTTTCGTTACCCGTTTCTAACAATCACTCTTTGGAGGGAGCTTTATGTACAACCCATTACTATTGCACAACTGTCCTGAGTTGTAATTAATAAGCCTCTTTTCAGAAAGACTTTCACCTTTATCTATAAACAAAAGACCTGTAAGGAAATCATCATTGTATCCCATATTGAAATCATATATTCCATTATAGTAAGTCTCTTTTTGAAACAAAAAGCTATTATAGTAATGATTAAAATGCCCGACAGGTAAAATCATCTCTCTTCCTTTAAAAGCCATAAACCCCTCCTTAACTTCCCACAAGAGAGAGAACTATAAAAAATCCCTATCTCTGTTCTGGGGATTAAAATCATTTTCAATTCTGTCTGCAAAAACATGCAATAATCGTACCAAAAATGATAATCAATCATATTTTGAGCTAACATATTGGTTTTATATATATTTATTTTTGCGGAATTATCTCTGGTTTTAATTACTGCTTTAAAATTAAGACAAAAAGGGAAAAACTTTTCATTAAAAGGGAAAAACTTTTCCACTATTTTCTATAATTTTAGTTAAATATATTAATCCCAGCTAAAATTATATTGTCATTTGCTATTTAACATGATAAAATTATATACAGAAATGTTGTTTTAGTAATTGTTTTAGTATAAGAGAGGGTATTATTGCGTGAGGATAGCAATACCAAAAGAGATATATCCCGGTGAAAGACGGGTATCAATGGTTCCGGATACAATTGCTCGTCTGATCAGACTTGGTGCTGAGGTTGAGATTGAGACAGGGCTGGGGATGCAATCAGGTTATACTGATAACGATTATTCTACTCCCGGGGCATCAGTAAATATGGATAGAAAAGCACTATTGTCATCTGGAGATATGGTAGTGCGCGTCCGTAAACCTCCGATTGAGGAGGTCAGTTTATTAAAAAGAGGTTCTATTCATATCAGCTATTTAGATCCATTTAATGAGACCAGTCTGGTTAATAAACTTGCTGAATGCGGAGTTAGTGCGATCAGTATGGAGATGATTCCACGCACAACAATAGCCCAGAAGATGGATGTGCTTAGTTCTCAGGCAAGTCTGGCTGGTTATGTATCTGTGATACTGGCTGCAGAGCGGATTGATAAGGTATTTCCAATGATGATGACGCCTGCCGGAACTATTTCACCAGTCAGAGTCTTTATAATTGGAGCAGGAGTTGCTGGATTGCAGGCTGTTGCAACTGCGAAAAGGCTTGGCGCCCGTGTTGAGGCATTTGATACAAGAGCGGTTGTTGAAGAGCAGGTCCAGTCACTCGGGGCAAAGTTTGTAAAGGCGGATATTGGTGAGACAGGACAGACAAAGGATGGTTATGCAAAGGCTCTGACTCAGGAACAGCTTGAGAAACAGCGTCAGGTTATGGCAAAACATTGTGCTATGGCTGATGTAGTCATAACAACAGCGCAAGTCTTTGGTCGTAAGTCACCTGTTATTATCACAAAGGAGATGATAGCAGGCATGAAAAAAGGCAGTATTATAGTTGATTTGGCAGTAGAGAGTGGCGGAAATGTTGAGGGATCAGAACGTAATCAGGAGATAGAGATAAATGGAATTACTATAATTGGTTTAGAGAACCTGCCTGGACGTGTTGCTGTTAATGCCAGTCAGATGTATTCTAATAACATTGTCAACCTCATCTCACAATATTGGGACAAGGAATCAAAGACTTTTAAATTAAATCTGGATGACGAGATCATCAAGGGTTGTCTAATTACCCACGCAGGTAGTATCTGTTCGGCATAACCCTCTCACATCAAGGGAAAGGAAAGTTCTCTCTCCCCTTGTGGGAGAGGGTTAGGGTGAGGGGGGTATTTTCGGACTAAGAAATAAAGGGGATAATTATGGATGCCAATACACTGATATATTTAATCTTTATCTTATTGCTTTCAATCTTTCTCGGCTTTGAGGTAATATCAAAAGTCCCTTCCACATTGCATACCCCATTAATGTCCGGAGCAAATGCAATCTCAGGCATAACACTCGTTGGAGCGATTATCTCTGCCGGACTTGAAGGCAGCGATACACTCAGCATAATACTGGGGACACTTTCAGTGGCATTTGCAGCAACTAATGTAGTAGGCGGCTATTTAGTAACTGACAGGATGCTGGCAATGTTTAAAAAGAAATCAGAGGTAAAAGGCAGATGAATTTTGATCTATTGATCAATATAGTATATATCTTATCTGCTATATCCTTTATCTCAGGATTAAAGATGCTGAGTTCGCCGGCATCTGCACGAAAAGGGAATATCGTCTCTTCAATAGGCATGTTTTCTGCAGTGGTTGTCACCCTATTAAGCAGAGAAATTATCAGTTTTCAATGGATTATTATAGGTGTTCTTGTGGGCAGTATTGTCGGCGTTGCTGCAGCCAGATTAGTAACCATGACACAGATGCCTCAGATGGTGGCACTGCTTAATGGTTTTGGCGGTATTGCAAGTCTTTTAGTTAGCTGGTCAGCATATCATCACTCCCCAGACTCTGCCAGTTTTACCGCTGCAACTATCTTTCTCTCTGCATTAATTGGAGGAGTAACCTTTTCAGGCAGTCTGGCTGCATGGGCAAAGCTAAGTGAGATCATAAGCGGAAAGGCGGTTGTCTTTAGCGGGCAAAAGGCAGTCAACCTCTTACTGTTTATATCCGTTATTGTTTGCGGAATCATCTTTTCTGTTAATCCTGTTGCTTCCTACCCTATCTTTATCCTTATAATCCTATTGTCACTAATACTTGGTATAATGGGAGTTATACCAATAGGCGGGGCTGATATGCCTGTTGTTATCTCCCTGTTGAATAGTTATTCTGGACTTGCTGCATGTGCCGCAGGATTTGTTATTAAAAACAATATCTTAATAGTAGCAGGTGCGCTTGTTGGGGCAAGCGGAATAATATTAACAACAATTATGTGCAAGGCAATGAACCGTTCATTAACGAATGTTCTCTTTAGTGGTTTTGGCACGGCTATTGATAAAAAGGGCAAGAAGGCAGAGGGTGAGGTAAGGCCGATCTCACCAGAGGACACCTATCTCATCCTTGAGGCAGCGCGATCAGTGGCATTTGTGCCGGGTTATGGTCTTGCCGTTGCCCAGGCTCAGCACGCTATCCGTGAACTTGGAGAATTGCTGGAGAATAATGGTTGTGAGGTCAGATATGCCATTCATCCTGTTGCAGGTCGTATGCCAGGTCATATGAATGTGCTCCTTGCTGAAGCAAATGTATCTTATGACCAGTTAGTAGAGATGGATAATATAAATCCAATAATGGAGACAATAGACGTATGTATGGTCATAGGGGCAAATGATGTAGTTAATCCTTCGGCACGTGAAGATAAGTCAAGCCCTATTTATGGAATGCCTGTTATCAATGTTGATAAAGCCAAAACAGTTATTGTATTAAAGCGATCAATGGCTGCTGGTTTTGCCGGGATTGACAACACGCTCTTTTTTAACGATAATACCCGTATGCTCTTTGGTGATGCAAAGGCCTCTCTCCAGACACTGGTATCAGAATTTAAGGGGAGTTCCTGACTTATATGTTGCCACCTTATGGTGGCTTATGGCTTAACCTTACGGTACAACAGTATGTATGAAATGAAACAATTATGCCGACCTCCCCTTATCCCTTCCCATCAAGGAATAGGAGAAAAAAATACCTATTATATTACTGTCAGGGAGGGGAAAATCCCCTCTCCCCTTGTGGGAGAGGGTTAGTTAGGGTGGAGGGGGGTTTAATAAAATGTTAAAACGGATATCTTTATTATTAGCATTGATTTTAGTTTATAGTTATGTTCTGGCAGGTTGTGCCTTTGTTAATGTAAGCCTTACAGATAAGATACAGCCTTTAAAGGAGAAAAAGATTGCTGGTTCAGGGAGAGACAAGATACTTATTATAGATCTTTCAGGTCTAATACTTGAAGGAAGTCTCCCAAGCATTCTTAATCAGAAACAGAAGATAGACCCTGTTGCAAGGATTAAGGAAGAGTTAAACAAGGCAGAAGGAGATAAGAGGATCAAGGGAATAGTCATAAAGATAAACAGCCCTGGCGGGACTGTAACAGCATCTGACATTATATATCATGAGATCAAGAAATTTAAAGAGAAGAGGGAGATACCTGTAGTAGCCTCAATTATCAATTTAGGGGCATCAGGTGCCTATTATGTAGCTACCTCAGCAGATAAGATTTTTGTTCACCCGACATCTATTATCGGAAGTATAGGTGTTATTATGGTAAAGTTTAATATTGAAGGTCTGATGGAGAAGATCGGAGTAAAACATGATACTATCAAATCAGGAAAGCTAAAGGATATGGGGTCAATATTCAGGGGGCTTACTCCAGAAGAGGAAGAGATATTTCAAAAAATCATAGATAATCTTTATAATAGATTTATAGATATAGTGGCTGAGGAAAGAAGCAGTCTTTCCAGAGAAGATGCCATAAGGCTTGGAAACGGGAGAGTATATACGGCTGAGGAAGGACTCTCTTCTGGATTAGCAGATGAGATAGGCTACCTTGATGATGCCATTAATAAAGTTAAAGAGATGGCAGGAATTGAAAAGGCAAAGATAATTACTTATTACAGACCAGGGACATATAAGGAAAATATATACTCTATAACCACACCTTTTAACCCGCAGGCATATTCTCTATTTGATACAATACTCTCTCATTATGTCTCAACTATGGGCACTCAGTTCATGTATCTCTGGATACCTTAATTTTCATCAAAAGTAACAGGGGAGGATGGTGTTATGGATAGCCTGAGCGCACAAGAATATCAACCAGATATTGAACGACTCTGATATCCTCAAATCTTTTCTGCTGATACCTGTACACTTTTAAAATAAGGAACCTCTGTATCTTCATCAAGAGTCAGTGAGATAATTTCTCTGAGTGAGCTTGTGTGTAAAAAGCTTTCAGGAAAGAAGAGCAATCCCTGAGGGATACTGGAATTTATATTAACATAGCCTTCTGTCTCTCCATAAGGAGATTTAAGCAATACCCTTTCCTTATCAGACAGATGAATCCTCTGTGCATCAATAGGATTCATCATAATGCCCCCTTCGGGTGCTATCATCATCAGTTCTTTTGAGTAGGCAGATAATTTACCTGAGTGGTATAAGACCTCTCCGAAGATAAGTCTGAATGGATATTCCTCACTGCCTATATCTTTAGTGTCAGTAGAAGAATATCTCTTTTCTATCCTCTCTATATAACCATTAGATAGATATCTCTCCATGCTGTCCACGATCTCTTTTTTATTATATGCTCCTGTCATATCAGTGATATCTTTATATATCTCTTCAGCAGAGCCATATTCCAGCGAATAGCCCATCTTCTTGGAGATATTGGAGAATATCTCCCAATCTCTCTTACAATCCTCTAAAGGTTCAATCCCGCTTCTAAATTTTAGTATCTCACCATCTATGCTGGTATAACTCCCATCCTTCTCTGCAAAACTACAGGCAGGAAGAATGATGTCTGCCCTCTCTGCTGTCTCTGTCATAAACAACTCCTGACAGATAAGAAGGTCAAGTTTATCTATTGCCTCTCCTACCTTTGCAGATAATGGAAGATTGCCTATTGGATCATCACCGATTAGATATAGTGCCTTTATCTCTTCTCTCTTGATCTTTTCAAATATCTCCATCATTGTCGCCCCATTCAATGATGAAAACTTTACATCCCATATATTCTCCAACCTCTCTTTATATGCCTTATCAGAATATTCTATCCCGCCCGGAAGATATTCAGGAAGACCTCCCATCTCTACTGCACCCTGCTCATTTGGCTTGGAAGAAATTGGGCTGATCTTCCACCTATCGTCTTTTAACTTTCCTGAAATCAAAAGGATATCTATAAGGGATAAGACCCTTTCATATCCTCCTTCTCTCTCTGTTATATCTCTTCCAAATATCAGGACACCCCTTTCTGCCTCTGCAAATAGACGAACAAATCCTATTAACCTTTCTTTATCAACACCTGTCTTTTTTTCTATCTCATTATAAGAGAGACCTTCACTCAACTCTTTTAACCTCTTTAGGGAATTATTAAATCTATCAAATATCTCCCTGTCATACAATTCCTTTTCAAAGAGAACCTTTATCAATCCTTTTATCAGGGTATCCTCAGAGTCAGGATGTATAGGCAGGTGTTGTGTTGCCATCTTTGTTAGCTTTGTCGTAAATGGGTGAGCTATAATAAGCCCCGCCTTATTACTTTTAACTGCATCCCTTACATTAATGGCGATCATTGGATTGGTCTCTGAGAGATCAGCGCCAATGAGGAATATAAAAGGGGCATCTGTTATGTCTTTTAAAGATGCAGCTGCCCTCATTGTTCCTATTGTATCTTTTAATCCCCTTACAGCATTTATATACCCATAACGTGCAGTGCTGTCAATATTATTTGTCCCTATCACCCCTCTAAAAAACCTCTGGAATATATATATATCCTCATTTGTGCACCTTGTACTGATAATCCCTGCAATTGCATCCCCTCCGTGTTTATCCTTGATTTCCAGAAGCCTATCAGCTATTGTGCCATAGACCTCCTCCCAGCTAACATCTATCATCTTCTTATATTCTCTTATCACTGGTTTATGCAGTCTCTTGGGGCTATCCACAAATTCTATTCCAAAATATCCTTTTGCACAGAGGTTACCCTTATTCCTTCCCTCATTCCATTCTGATGATACCCTTAATATCTTATCCCCCTGAGTCTCCAATATGATCTGGCATCCACCACCGCAATATGGACAGACAGTTGTGGTCTTTTTTACCTGCCATGGTCTGAATTCATACATAGATAGCTTATTGGTAAGTGCCCCTACAGGGCATATCCTGACACATCCACCGCAGAATTCGCAGTCAAGTCCCTTTTTATAAAATGTTGCCACCTCTGTATCAACACCCCGATTTATAGGGGCGAGCGCCCTGACATCCATTACCTCATCGCAATATCTTACACATCTCAGGCATTGTATGCACCTGTTCATCTCTCTTTCAATAAAAGAGCCTATATTTACCTTTTTAAAGGAATGCTTTACTTCTCCAAAACGTCCTGCCATCTCCGTATATCCATGTGCTATATCCTGAAGATGACATTCTCCACCCTGATCACAGACAGGACAGTCAAGGGGATGATTTGCCAGAATAAACTCCATAACACCCTTTCTCGCATCTATTACCTTTGGAGTATTGGTTCTGACTATCATACCATCAGATGCCATAGTGCTGCATGCAGTCTGAAGTTTCGGCATCTTCTCTATTTCCACAAGGCAGATACGACAGTTGGCAACCGGCTTTAGCATCTTATGATAGCAGAAATGAGGAATATCAATCCCAACCTTCTTTGCTGCTTCAATAATAACAGTCCCCTTTGGAACTGAAACCTCTTTATCATCTATTTTTAATTTAATCATTTTTTTCTATGCCGCCACCTTATCTGTAAGAAATGATTAACAACCTTGTTTATCAAAATAACAAGCTAATTATCATACATGCTTCACTTTTAAAGGTAGAGCCTCAACCTTAAGTGTTGTAAGTCCAAGAATATTTTGAGCATGTTCCATGCCTCAGTTATACAGCAGGTCTCACCCAACAGTTACCAAGTTATTCTTTCTCAGAACGCATATCTTCTCTTTGATATGGGACTCGTATTCATTTCTGAAATGTTTAATTGTGCTCATTACAGGGGAAACTTCAGCATCTCCAAATGGGCAAAATGTCTTTCCCCTCATATTATTGCATATATGCTCTAATAGCTCTATATCACCCTCTCTTCCTTCGCCATGTTCTATCCTTTCAAGTATCTGAAGCATCCATGAGCCTCCCTCTCTGCATGGAGTACATTTACCACATGATTCATGAAAATAAAACTCCATCAGTTTTAATGCCACCCAGACCATACAGGTAGACTCATCCATTACAATAACAGCTCCTGAACCAAGCATTGAGCCTGCTGCTGCAACTGATTCAAAGTCCATATTTACATCAAGCTGCTCCTCTGTCAATACAGGTGCTGAAGATCCCCCTGGTATCACTGCTTTAAGTCTTTTGTCATTTTTCATGCCACCTGCATAATCAAATATTAGTTCCCTTAGAGGGATACCAAAAGGGAGTTCATAGTTGCCCGGTCTCTTTACATGTCCGCTAATAGAGAATATCTTCGTCCCCACACTCTTTTGAGTCCCGATACCTGCAAACCATTCAGCCCCTCTCATAATTATATGGGGGATATTGGATAATGTCTCTACATTATTAATAACAGTAGGTTTCCCATAGAGTCCATGTATTGCAGGAAATGGTGGTTTTAGTCTGGGCTGTCCACGTTTTCCCTCAAGAGACTCTAACAGGGCACTCTCTTCACCGCATATATATGCACCAGCACCTCTATGTACCATTATCTCTAAATCAAATAATCCTCTTCCGAGTATATTCTTGCCAAGATATCCCCTGTCATATGCCTCTTTAATAGCCTCTTCCAATATCTTCGCTTCTTTTACCAGCTCTCCCCGTATATAGATATAGGCATTATTGATACCTATGGCATAAGAGGTAATAATCATCCCTTCCAACAATTGGTGAGGGTCTCTTGCCATAAGCTCTCTATCCTTAAAAGTACCCGGCTCTCCTTCATCTGCATTGCAGCAGAGATATTTTGTAAGATTGGGGTCTTTTGGTATAAAGCTCCACTTTATCCCTGTAGGAAAACCAGCCCCACCTCTCCCCCTCAATCCTGAGTTTTTAACTATATCAATTATATCCTGGGGACTATATTCCTTTAGTGCCTTTTCTAATCCCTTATAACCTCCTGCCCCTGAATAAGAATCAATATCACCTTTATAATCAGGGTTCTCTATGTTTTTGAATAGTACCTTTGTCATTTTAGTGAGATCCTGACAGCCTTTCTAATATATCATTTACCTTTTTTTTATCAAGATTCTCATAATAGTCATTGTTTATCTGGATTACTGGGGCAGTACCGCATGATGCAAGGCACTCAACTGTCTTTAATGTAAACATCCCATCAGGAGTTGTCTCTCCCACATCTATCCCCAATCTCTCCTTTAGATAATCAATCAGAGACTCTGCACCTAAAAGAGAGCATGAGATATTGCGGCATACCTGAATCAGATACCTGCCTACAGGTTTAAGGTTAAACATTGTATAAAAAGTTGCTACTTCATAGACCTGGGCAGGAGTTAGATCAAGAATCTTTGCCAGATAGACCATAACATCTTCACTTATATAACCAAGCTCATCCTGTGAAAAATGAAGCAGTGGAATCAGGGCAGACCTTTTTTCAGGATAGTACCCTATTATCTTTTTAACCTCTTGCTCTTTCTCTTCTGTAAACATCCTCTTTCTCTTTTCTTAAAAAAAGTCAAGTATACATTTCGTTAATACCACTTGTCAATAACTTTTTGTGTCCTTTTTACATCCCAGCACTTTCCTGAGACAATAATATCAAACCGCTACCTTTAGAGTTGGTAATTTGACTCCATGCAGAGGCTGAATATAGGTGTGAAATAGAGAGCGTATTATTATCTCTTTCCAGACTCTCAATATTTATAAGCAGCTTTCTGGTATCTTTAATTAACTCTTTTCCTCTCTTTATAATTTTCAGGATATCTTTATTTTTAAAAGTGCCTTTATTAGAAGATAAAGAATAGCCATTAATTGCATAATAATTAAAGTTATATCTTTGGGTCTCAAGTATATCCTGAGTATAATCAACCAAAGCTCTTTTCGGATCAATGATGGTTTCATAGTCTAAATTGATTGTAAATTTAATAGCAGGATTGCTCTCTCTTGAGATATTCATAACTCTATTTAGAAATTTTAATATATTTCTATTCTTCCATCCTATCCATCTCCAGAAATCTGATGAAAAGCTGGAAGCGTGATATCCTCCCTCTTTATCCTTAGATATCTTCTTGTAAAGTCTTAATGGATTGAGTTTGTGCCCAAAATCCTTTTTATACTGGTCTAATGCCTTTATGCTAAAACCCTCTGTTTTGCTATAGCTTAGGTCATCATTAAAAGATATTCCATCAATCGGATATGAGGCAAGGTCTTTATAAATGGCTAATATATATTTCTGAACCTGAGGATTGAATATGTCAAGCCTGTGGTACGCCTTTAATTTCCTCTCTTTAAGCTCATAGTGTCTGTCCATCCAATAGACCTTTTCCATAGCTATCCATCCCATATTCCTTATAGCCATCATGACAAATACCCTGATGCCTTTATTATGAGCAAGCATTATTATAGGTGTCAATATATCCTCAATTACAGGGGCATTATTAGTCTCAAAATATACCCCTCTTCCTCCTTCTCCATTGTTGTTGTATACCTGCAATATTATTGTATCTATTCCTTTATCTTTTAGAGATAAAACCCTCTTTTCTAAGTCATAATAGGAGTATCCTCTTTTAGGAATGATAATTACCGCATGAGTAATATGCTCCTTGTTTATTTTCCTCTGAATATTATTAATCCTTTTCCTTGCTTCACTTATATGTCTGGTATTTGAAAAATTCCTTATAAACAAATTATATTCCCTGAGGGCAGACTCTATATCCCCTCTTGACTCATAAGATACAGCGAGAATCCATTGTACATCTGAAAGAAGTTTTGCTCCAGGATATCTCTCTATTATCTTCATTGCTATCTTAACAGCATTATCATAATCCTTATTATTAAATCTCTTTACTAATCTTTTGTATTCTGTTTTGATAGGTGGATATCTGTAGATTCTATAAGCAGGAGGTTTATCTACAATCCTTGACGAACACCCATTCAATAATGATATAAAGGCAAAGAAAAGTATTATTGTATGCCGAAGTATTATGCAGTTAAGGTTTATTTTATACATTTATACATTTCCATATAATCCTCCTGTAGTTTTACAGGAGGATTATATGGCAGAAAAAAGAGAAAATCAAATTCTACCCATATTTATGTCGTAGACCCTTTGGGTTTTTATAAGTTGATATTAAGAGAGTAAGTTGATATTATAATAAAATAATCATGTCAACTAATTGGCACAAACAATAAATTGGCACAAACAATAAAAATATGGGAATTTCACTTGACCCCTTGAATCTTCGAATCCTTGAACCCTGTTTTCATAAGAAAAATGAAAGATAACGGTTATTTTCGGACTAAATAAAATAATAAAAGAGACCAACATAAGCCAAAATTGGTCATAAAGGAGAGAGATAATGGTAGAAGATGAAAAAGACCCCATTCATGATTATAGAAAGACTATTGATAATATAGACAAAAAGATACTATTACTTTTGAATGAGAGGGCAAGAGTGGTAATAAATATAGGAAAGATAAAGAAGGACAAAAATGCAGATTTTCATGTACCGACAAGGGAACAGGAAATACTGGCAAGGCTCGAAAAGATAAATCCCGGTGACTTTCCCAATGAGGCATTAAGGACGGTCTTTAAAGAGATTATGTCTGCCTCTCTCTCCTTAGAATCTCCCCTGATGATATGTTATCTTGGACCAGAGGCTACCTTTGCGCATCTTGCGTCCATGAAATATTATGGTCTCTCTTCACAATATATTCCTGCAAATAGTATCAGGGAGGTATTTAATAAAGTGGTCAGAGAGACGGCAGATTATGGCGTAGTTCCGATTGAAAACTCAACAGAAGGGGTGGTAAATCATACACTTGATATGTTTATGGACTTTGATCTCAAGATATATTCAGAGATATTAGAGGAGGTATCCCAGCACCTCTTATCTAAAGGCAACAGCATAGAAAATATCAGGAATATCTATTCACATCCACATGCTATAGCCCAGTGCAGCCTGTGGCTTGAGAAAAATATGCCCCAAATACCTGTAAAAGAGGTATATAGCACTGCAAAGGCAGCGGAGATGTGTAAAGATGATCCATCAGCAGGAGCAATTGCAAGTGAGATGGCAGCAGAACTCTATGGGCTGAAAATAGTCAGAAGGAATATAGAAGATAATACAAATAATTATACCCGTTTTCTGGTAATATCAAAAAAGTACTGCCAGAAGACAGGGGATGATAAGACATCAATAATGTTTTCGATAAAGGATAGGGTAGGTGCATTATATAATATGTTAAAGCCATTTGCCACCCATAAGATCAATCTCACAAGGATTGAATCAAGACCTTCCAAGAAAAAGGTATGGGAGTATAACTTCTATATTGATTTAGAGGGACATATAGAAGATGAAAATGTCAAAAAGGCATTGGAAGAGTTAGAGGAAGAGTCTATCTTTTTAAAGATACTTGGTTCGTACCCAATAGCAAAGGCAGATTCATAAGAGCCTGTTTATGTCAATAGAGATAAAAAAAGGTCTACAAGATATAATTCCGTATACCCCAGGCAAGTCAAAGGATGAGATAGAGAGAGAACTTGGAATAAGAGATGCCGCTAAACTTGCCTCAAATGAAAATCCGATAGGGGCATCTCCAGAGGCAGTAAAGGCTGTATCAGAGACCATAAATGAGATCAACCAGTATCCTGATGGGACTGGAAAGGCATTAAAGGAAGCAATTTCTAAAAAAATAGATGTTGCCCCTTCGCAGGTAATAATAGGAAATGGTTCAAATGAGGTAATTGAACTTATTGTAAGGGCATTTATGAATCCAGGCGAAGAGGCAATTATCTCAGACCTTACCTTTTCATTATACAGGACATTTGTCCTTGTAGGCGATGGTATACCTGTTATTGTTCCTTTAAAGGAGTTCAGACATGACCTGAATAGCATGAGATCAAAGGTTGGTAAAAAGACCAGATTTATCTTTTTATCCAATCCCAATAATCCAACAGGGACTATTTTAAGACACAAAGAGGTGATAGATTTTATAAGAGACCTTTCATCTGACATAATCATAATCTTTGATGAGGCATATAGGGAGTATGTAACAGACAGATCATTTCCTGATACCATAGATTATATTAATAAATGGCGTAATATAATAGTTCTCCGGACATTTTCAAAGATATACGGACTGGCAGGACTGAGGATAGGCTATGGGATAGGCAATGAAGAGTATATATCCTGCATGAATAAGGTGCGTCAGCCATTTAATGTCAACTCACTGGCACAGAAGGCAGGGAGAGCAGCCATCTCTGATAATAGGCATCTGGCAAGGAGCATAGATGTAAATAATAAGGGAAAAAGGTATCTTTACAGAGCATTTGAAGAGATTGGGATAGAGTATATACCCACTGAGGCAAACTTTATATATTTTGACTGTGGCAGAGACGGCAGAAAGGTCTATAATCTCCTCCTTAAAGAGGGTGTAATTATACGATATATAAAAGAGAGAAAGTTAAGGGTGAGTATTGGTCTCCCTGAAGAGAACAAGAGATTTATAGATGCATTGAAAAAGGTGTTACACTACAGGGAGTAATGCTCAATGACGTAACTATTCATCTAATACAGAGCAAGGGGGTTCCAAAGACTTTATAATGCGTATGATTATAATAAG
>JBHHUU010000057.1:0-13554 GCA_046753905.1 Nitrospirota bacterium
AGACAGGCAGACAGGGATTTAGACATTCGAATTTTCCAGCTTGTCTGGGTTAGGTATTACTATATCTCTATTTTCTATCTCAAACTCTCTTTTAAATGTTTTCAGACTTGGAAGATCAGAGAGGTTATTTAATCCAAAATATTTGAGAAACTCTTTTGTAGTCCCATATATTATGGGCTTTCCAACTGTATCTCTCTTTCCAAGTATTCTTATTAATCTCCTTTCTAATAGGGTCTTCATAACGCCTTTAGAATCAACTCCTCTGACTGCTTCAATCTCAGGTATGGTCAAAGGCTGTTTATATGCTATCATAGCCAATGTCTCAAGTCCCGGTCTGGATAATCGCGACGGTTTTTTAATGTTGTTAAGCCTCTTTATCCATGGAGCATATTCAGGCAGAGTTACCATCTGATAACCTCCTGATACCTCAACTACCTGAATACCATGTCCATTTCTGTAGAACTCATCCTTTAATTCTCTTATCGCCTTGATGATCTTCTTTCTTTCTAGCCCTTCCACCGCCACTTTTATCTTTTCTAATGTTAGTGGTTCTACTGAGACAAATAATAATGCCTCTATGATGGATTTCAGTTCTCTGTCTTCCATAAATTAAAGCGCCTGAAGTGTGAAGTGCCTAAAGTGATCTAAAGTTAATTGGTCATTGGTTATGGGTCATGGGCTTGAGAAGGCTCGGAATAATTAACTTATTAACTTTAGACACTTTACATTTCACACTTTAAACTTTATAAATCCTTATCTGTCCAAATTCCTCTATCTGGGTAATCCTGACAATTTTTAGTTTTATTAATTCTAAGAGGGCAAGGAAGGTAATTATTATAGCCATCCTTGTCTTTTCTTTGTCAAAAAGTGAAATGAATGTTATATCTCTATCACTTTCAAGTCTGTCAATGATAAATGCGATCTTTTCTTTAACAGACAGGGACTCAACATTAATCTCTATACTCCTTTTGTCTGGTATATTCTCTAAAAGTTTCCTCAATGCATCTAAAAGGTCAAACAATGTCAGATCATCATAATATATTTCATCGTTATTTTCATCCTCTTCGTCTAATTCTATCTTTTCCTTTCTCTGATATATCTCCCTCCATAGTGATTCTCTTGCTGCAAGGTCTTCTCCTGCATCCTTGAACCTTTTATATTCAAGGAGATGTCTTACCAAATCTAACCGTGGATCGTTTTCTTCCTCATCCTCTTCTGATTCATCAGGAGGCAATAACATTCTGGACTTTATATAGATTAGAGTTCCCAGCATCATTATAAATTCACCTGCAATATTCAGGTTTAATGATTTCATCAGTTCAATATATTCTGAATATTGTTCAATAATGAGGACAATAGGGATGTTATAGATATTTATCTCATTTTTTTTTATGAGGTGAAGCAATAAGTCAAGAGGTCCTTCAAATATATCTAATTTTACTTTATATAGATCAGATTCAAAATCCCCTCTTCCCCCCTGCCCCCCTTTTGTAAAGGGGGGTGAGGGGGGATTTAAAGGGGGGTTAGGGGGGATTAGATTTTCATCATAGTTCGTGTTAACTTGTCGGTATGATTGTTTCATTATCTCTTGGTCAGGATAGTAATAGGATGTGAGGGGATAAATGATTAATAACAGGAGTCAGGATACCCTTTCTTTTAAGAGCAGTTCCTGTTTCTCTTCTGTTGCTACTTCTTCTATTTCATATTTTGAGTTTTCTTCTTTGCTCTCAGTTTCACTCACACTCTCAGTTAGAACAGGCGCCTTCTCTATAGGGATAAATGTCTCTCTGTATATCGGCAATCCCGTGCCTGCTGGTATTAGTCTTCCTACAATTACATTCTCTTTTAATCCCACAAGGTCATCTATCCTTCCACTTACAGATGCCTCTGTTAAGACTCGTGTGGTCTCCTGAAATGATGCAGCAGAGATAAAGCTGTCTGTGCTTAATGCAGACTTTGTAATTCCGAGCAGGATAGGCTTTCCAACTGCCGGTCTGCCTCCCTTTTCTATAACCTTTTCATTCTCTCCTTCAAACACAAACTTGTCCACTTGGCTTCCAATAAGAAATTCTGTATCTCCCGGGTCTTCAATCCTTACCCTTCTGAGCATCTGCCTTACTATAATCTCAATATGTTTATCATTTATAGATACCCCTTGAAGTTTGTATACTTCCTGTACTTCATCTACAAGATATTTCTGAAGTTCTTTAGGACCAAGGACGTCCAGTATATCATGAGGATTCGCTGATCCATCCATCAATGCCTCACCTGCATGTATCCAATCTCCTTCATGCACATAAACATGTTTCCCTTTTGGTATAAAGTATTCCTTTATATCGCCCATCTCATTCTTGACAATAATCTTCCGCATGCCCTTTACAAATCCTCCATATTCCACAGTACCGTCTATCTCACTGATTATTGCCTGCTCCTTTGGTTTTCTTGCCTCAAACAGTTCTGCTACACGTGGCAATCCACCTGTTATATCTTTTGTTTTTGTTGTCTCTCTTGGAATCTTCACAAGAACATCTCCGGGATAGACAGTAAAACCTTTTTCAACAAGGATATGCGCACCTGCAGGCAGCAGATATCTCGCAGATGTATTTGTGCTTGGCAGCTTTGCTGTCTTGCCTGATGAGTCCTTTATAGATAATCTCGGTTTATAACCCGAACCAGGATAGTCTATAATTACCTTTCTCGACAGTCCTGTCACCTCATCTACTTCCTCTTTCATGGTTACACCTTCTATAATATCTCCAAAGGCAATCTTTCCGCCAACCTCAGTAAGGATCGATAACGAAAATGGATCCCACTCAACTAACTTTTGCCCTGCCTCTACCTGTTCTTTATCTTTTATCTTAATCTTTGCACCATAGACAACAGAATATCTCTCTTTCTCTCTTCCTGTATTATCATAGATAGCAATCTTACCGTTACGATTCATTACTACCATATCACCATCTTTATTCCTTACGGTATTAAGGTTTATATATTCCAATCTCCCTGTATTTCTTGCCTCTAAGACTGTCTGCTCAACCACCTTACTAGCAGTTCCACCGATATGGAATGTTCTCATCGTCAACTGGGTACCTGGCTCACCAATTGATTGAGCTGCTGTCACACCAACTGCCTCTCCTTTTTCTATTAACCAGCCTGTAGAAAGATCCCTTCCGTAACATTTAATACAAACCCCTCTCTTTGCCTGACATGTAAGAACTGATCTGATCCTGATCTTATCAATACCTGCGTCTATTATCTCTTTTACCTTTTCTTCATTTATTTCCCCATTCAGAGGCACAATAATCTCACTTGTAAGAGGGTCTCTTATATCTTCTGCCGCAATCCTGCCGAGTATCCTGTCATCTAACGATTGAATTATCTCCCCTCCCTCTACCAGCGCAGTAACATATATGCCATCCATTGAATTACAATCAACAGTGCTTACTATTACATCCTGGGCTATATCTACCAATCTTCTTGTTAAATATCCTGAATTGGCAGTCTTTAAAGCTGTATCTGCCAGACCTTTTCTTGCGCCATGTGTTGAGATAAAATATTGAAGCACGGTAAGTCCTTCACGAAAGTTTGAAGTAATTGGTGTCTCAATAATCTCTCCTGAGGGCTTTGCCATAAGTCCTCTCATACCACCTAACTGCCTTATCTGCTGATTACTGCCTCTGGAACCTGAATCTGCCATCATAAATATAGAATTAAATCTCCTTTCTGCATCACCACTTGCAATTCCTTCTCTTATACTCGCCTCATCATCAGCTAATTCTTTCATCATTTCACTTGAAATCTTTTCAGAGACATGCGCCCATATATCAATTACCTTGTTGTACCGTTCACCATTGGTAATTAGACCATCTGCATACTGTTTTTCTATTTCAGTAAGTTCTTTTTTTACATTTTCAATGAGTTCTGTCTTTTTTGTTGGTATATGCATATCATCTATACAGATGGATATCCCTGCCTTGGTTGCATAAAATAATCCAAGGTCTTTAATCTTATCAAGCAAGACAACAGTCTCCTTATGTCCTGCCTCACGATATGAAAAATCAATCATCTGCATTATTCTCTTCTTATTCATCTCATGGTTGACTAATTCAAATGGTATCTTTTCAGGAAGTATCTCGCCCAATATAACCCTGCCAACCGTTGTATCGAGCAATTTGCCATTAATTCTCACCTTTATCCTTGCGTGTTCTTTTACTTCTCTGTCATCATACGCTATTCGTACCTCTTCCATATTAGAGAATATCTTTCCGCTTCCTTTTGTATTTGCCCTCTCTTTTGTAAGCCAATAACATCCCAACACCACATCCTGAGATGGCACCATGATTGGTTTTCCACTTGCCGGGGAGAGGATATTATTTATAGACATCATTAACAGGCGGGCTTCTATCTGTGCCTCAATAGAAAGAGGAATATGGACAGCCATCTGATCACCATCAAAGTCTGCGTTAAAGGCAGAGCATACTAACGGATGAAGTTTTATGGCCTTTCCTTCTACTAAAACAGGATCAAATGCCTGAATACCAAGTTTGTGTAAAGTAGGTGCCCTGTTAAGCAATATAGGATGTTCTTTTATGACCTCTTCCAATACATCCCATACCTCGGGCTTTTCCTTTTCTACCATCTTCTTGGCGCTCTTAATAGTAGAGACATATCCTTTTGCCTCTAATTTGTGAAATATAAAAGGCTTAAAAAGCTCTACTGCCATCTTTTTGGGAAGACCGCACTGGTGTAATCTAAGTTCAGGACCAACTACAACAACAGACCTCCCTGAATAGTCTACCCTCTTTCCTAAGAGATTCTGTCGAAATC
The DNA here is from genome assembly GCA_046753905.1 of Nitrospirota bacterium. Lineage (GTDB taxonomy): Bacteria > Nitrospirota > Nitrospiria > JBHHUU01 > JBHHUU01 > JBHHUU01. The sequence continues at coordinate 4,828 of JBHHUU010000057.1, forward strand.
TTCCCTGTTTTCCTTTTAACATATCACTTAAAGATTTTAATGGCCTTTTATTTACACCTCTAATTGCGCGGTTTCTCCTGCCATTATCAAAGAGGGCATCTACTGCCTCCTGAAGCATACGCTTCTCATTTCGGACAATAACACCTGGCGCATTCAGCTCCATTAATCTCTTGAGACGATTATTCCTGTTAATTACCCTTCGATAGAGATCATTAAGATCAGAAGTCGCAAACCTGCCTCCATCTAAAGGTACAAGAGGTCTTAATTCAGGAGGAAGAACAGGAATTACCTCCATAATCATATATTCTGGTTTGTTCCCTGATTTTTTAAAGGCCTCTACTATCTTGAGTCTTTTTGTCAATTTCTTTTTTACAGCAGTAGAATTGGATTTTTTGATATTTTCATGCAACTCCCTTGACAGTTTTTCTATGTTTATCTTTTTCAATAGTTCCTTTATAGCCTCGGCCCCCATTCCAGACTCAAAACTTTTCCCGTATTCTTCCAACATATTTCTATATGTCTCTTCTGATATCAATTCCTTTTCCTTAAGAGGGGTATTGCCGGGATCTATAATCACATAACTCTCAAAGTATAATATCCTTTCAAGATTTTTAAGGCTCATATCTAAAAGATTGCCTATCCTGCTCGGTATTCCTTTCAAAAACCATATATGAGCCACAGGACTTGCCAACTCTATATGTCCCATTCTCTCTCTTCTAACCTTTGATTGAATCACTTCTACACCACACTTATCACATACTATCCCTCTATGTTTCATCCTTTTATACTTACCGCAGTTACATTCCCAATCCTTTGTAGGTCCAAATATTTTGGCACAAAACAATCCATCCCTCTCAGGTTTAAATGACCTATAATTTATCGTCTCTGGCTTCCTAACCTCTCCATGCGACCATGACCTTATCTTTTCAGGTGATGCTAATGATATCTTGATAGCATCAAAGGTTATCGGATCTATAGGTTTTTCAAAAACATTATAAACATTTTCCAAGGTTTATCCTCCCCCAAAATAGTGCCTAAAGTGTCTAAAGTGTGAAATCCCTAAAGTTACAAATAATAACCATTTTAGGCGCTTCATACTTTAGACACTTTAGGCTTTTATTTATTCTTAATCAGATCAACATCAAGAGCCAGACTCTGAAGCTCTTTAATCAGTACATTAAAAGATTCAGGGAGTCCTGGTTCTAAAAAATTTTCCCCTTTTACAATAGCCTCATATATCCTTGAACGGCCCTGAACATCATCAGATTTAACAGTCAAAAACTCTTGTAATGTAAAAGACGCTCCGTATGCCTGCAATGCCCATACCTCCATCTCTCCCAGTCTCTGTCCACCAAACTGGGCCTTACCCCCTAAAGGCTGCTGAGTAACTAATGAATATGGGCCAACTGACCTGGCATGTATCTTATCATCAACAAGATGGTGCAGCTTCATCATATACATATATCCTACTGTCACAGGTCTATCAAATGGTTCTCCTGTACGGCCATCATAAAGTGTTATCTGACCTGTCTCAGATAACCCCGCCTCTTTAAGCATCTCTTTTATCTCTTTTTCATTTGCGCCGTCAAATACAGGAGTTGATACATGAATACCTAATGTCTTTGCAGCATATCCCAGATGGGTCTCAAGTATCTGGCCCACATTCATACGGGAAGGAACTCCAAGGGGATTCAGCACCATCTCTACTGGTGTCCCGTTAGGCATATAGGGCATATCTTCTTCCGGAAGGATTCTGGAGACAACACCTTTATTACCATGTCTTCCTGCCATCTTATCACCTACTGATATCTTTCTTTTCATGGCAATATAGACCTTAACTAATTTTATGACTCCTGGAGGCAATTCATCGCCTTTTTTCAACCTGCCGATCTTTTCATCATAGATGGTCTGTAATATCTCAACCTGATCTTTTACCGACTTTTCTATCTCATCAATCTTGTCTTGGTCAGCATGATCACTTAATACAATATTTTTTATGTCATCATCTGACAATTTATCTAATATCTCCCGGGTTATCTTCTTCTTTTTCTTCTTTATCAATATATCCCCTGTCTCCATATCTACAATATCTTTAGAGACAGTCTTATCTAACATATACTTTCTTATCTTTTTATTCTTCTCTTCCTCAATTATCCTTAACTCATCATGATGCTCTCTCTGAAGTCTCAGGATATCCTCATTTTCTATGGTCTGTGCCCTTTCATCTTTTTCTATCCCTTTTCTTGAGAATATCTTAACATCTACAACTATCCCCTCTATTCCGGGAGGAACAGTCAAAGATGTATCCTTCACATCACCTGCCTTTTCACCAAATATTGCCCTCAGGAGTTTTTCTTCAGGTGTTAACTGGGTCTCCCCCTTGGGTGTAACCTTTGCAATAAGAATATCACCTGGGGAAACCTCTGCACCAATCCTGATGATTCCACTTTCATCAAGATCTCTAAGGGCATCATCTCCAACACCGGGTATATCTCTTGTAATTTCTTCTTTTCCTAACTTTGTATCTCTTGCCTCAACTTCAAACTCCTCAACATGAATTGAGGTAAATATATTCTCCTTAACAAGTTTTTCACTGATTAATATTGCGTCTTCAAAGTTATATCCTCCCCACGGCATAAAGGCAACCAATATATTCCGTCCCAGAGCTAACTCTCCCCTGTCTATAGCATGACCATCAGCCAATATCTGTCCTTTTGTAATCTTATCCCCGACATTTACAATTGGTCTCTGATTGCAGCAGGTATTCTGATTAGAACGTTGAAACTTTGTCAGATTATACACATCTAAGATAAGTCCATCTGGATGATCTGGAGAATCTTTGTCAGAGTCTTTTTTTGTATTTGTCTTAACAACTATTCTTCCTGCATCTAAACTCTCTACTACACCATCATTCTTTGCCATTACAACATACCCTGAATCTCTTGCAATTACAGACTCCATACCTGTACCTACCAATGGCGCTTCTGTTTTTATTAACGGGACTGCCTGCCTCTGCATATTTGAACCCATCAATGCCCTGTTGGCATCATCATTTTCCAGAAAGGGTATAAGGGCAGTTGCTGCACTAACTATCTGTTTTGGAGAGACATCCATATATTCTATCCTGTCAGAGGTAGTCATAATAAAGTCTCCTGCATACCTTGCTGAGATAATATCTCCCACAATGTTATTCTCTGCGTCAAGTCTGGTATTTGCCTGAGCATTAATATATCTGTCTCCGTCAATAGCAGACAGATATACTATCTCATCGGTTACCTTTTTATTTCGTACCACCCGATAAGGAGCCTCAATAAACCCAAATTCATTTACCTTTGCATAAGTAGCCAGAGAGGTAATAAGACCAATATTCGGACCTTCTGGTGTCTCTATGGGACATATCCTCCCATAATGTGAAGGATGTACATCTCTGACCTCAAACCCTGCCCTCTCCCTTGTGAGTCCGCCAGGTCCCAATGCAGATAACCTTCGCTTATGAGTGATCTCTGCAAGTGGATTGGTCTGATCCATAAATTGCGAGAGCTGGCTTGACCCAAAGAACTCTCTAATAATTGCTGTTACGGGCTTAGAATTTATAAGGTCATGCGGTAGAGCTGAGTCAATATCTAAGAGATTCATCCTTTCTCTTATCGTCCTCTCCATCCTTACCAGCCCGACTCTAAACTGATTTCCTAACAGTTCTCCAACAGAACGGATCCTTCTATTGCCAAGGTGATCAATATCATCTATATCACCCTTCCCCGCTTTTAGATTACATAGATATCTCACAGTTTCTACCACATCATCTCCTGTCAGAGTCCTCTTTTCTAAGGGAATCTTCAGAACCAGTTTTTTGTTCAATTTAAGTCTTCCTACAGGTGAAAGGTCATAATGTTTCGGGTTAAAAAAGAGGTTTTCAAAAAGAAGGGCAGCAGTTTCTACAGTAGGCGTCTCTCCTGGCCTCAATCTTTTATATATCTCTACTATTGCCTCATCCTTTGAAGATACTTTCTCTGTGGCTAATGTATCCCTGATAACAGGTGTGATATTTATTTTATCTATATAGATAAAATAAATATCACTTATTCCTGCAGACAATATTTTTAAAATAATATCATCTCCTGAAATCTCTTTATTATTTTCTAATATAACCTCCCCGGTATTTGTATCAATAAGATCATGAAATACGACTTTCCCAATTAATTCTTCTTTTAATATTGGAATCTCCTTAATACCAGCAGAGACTAATTTTTTCATTGCACTCTTTGTGATTTTGCTTCCCTCTTTTACTATAACATCATTAGTCTGTTTATCTGATATTTCCACAGGAGATTTAATTCCAGTATGAATCTTAGGGTCTAACTCACGATAAAAATTTCCTTCTCTTATCACTATCTTTTCAATAGGATAATAGATGTTTAAAATATCCTCTGTTGAATATCCAAAGGCCTTTAGAAGTACAGTAGCAGGTATCTTTCTTCTTCTATCGATTCTTATATAGAGTATGTCCTTTGAATCAAATTCAAAATCTAACCATGACCCCCTATATGGTATTATCTTCCCTGAATATAATACCTTTCCACTGGCGTGGGTTTTACCCTTATCATGATCAAATGATACACCAGGAGAACGATGTAATTGACTGACAACTACTCTTTCTGTTCCATTAATAATAAATGTTCCATTCTCTGTCATAAGGGGAAGCTCTCCCAAATATATCTCCTGCTCCCTGATATCTTTTATGTTTTTTGTTGAACCCTTTTCTTCCTTTTCCCATACTATTAATCGAACTTTTATCTTTAAAGGGACAGCGTATGTCATTCCCCTTTCAAGGCATTCGCTCACATTATACTTGGTATTGCCCAGAGAATAATCAAGATATTCCAGCATTGCATTATCATTGTAACCAGCTATTGGGAATATACTGCTAAAAGCTGACTGTAATCCTGTATCGGATCTAAGTTCAGAGGGTATATCATTTTGTACAAATCTCTCATAAGATCTTTTCTGTATCTCTATAAGGTTTGGAATAGCAATATTTGTTTTTATCTTTGAAAAATCTCTTCTTACCCTCAGACCATTCTTTTTAGAAGTGGTCATATCTTTCCCCCTTTTTTTAGTTAAATGAGTGCCTAAAGTGAACTAAAGTTATAAATAGAAATATCTAATCATTATTTCTTTAACAATTTACTTTAGGCGCTTTAGCTCATTTATTTCACTTCAACCGTTGCTCCAACAGCCTCTAATTTTGTCTTTATAGTCTCTGCCTCCTCTTTTAATATATCGGTCTTAACAGGTTTTGGCACTCCTTCTACTAATTGTTTTGCCTCTTTCAGACCAAGGCTTGTCAATTCCCTTAATACCTTAATCGTCTGAATCTTCTTATCTGCTGATATAGCAGACAGCACAACATCAAAACTTGTCTTTTCTTCAGCAGGTGCGGCCTGCTCTGATAGCTGTGATATAGCAACTCCAGACACTGGCATAGTTGCCGAGACCCCATACCTATCTTCAATTTTTTTTACGAAGTCAGCCAGCTCTATAACTTTCATATTATCAATATAGTTTAAAATATCCTCTTGTGTAAGTGTGTTTTGTTCCTTTGCCTGAGCCATCATTCATCTTCTCCTTTCTTGTTTTGTTTTATATTTATACATTATTGCTGCGTTGTCTTTTTATTTTGTACAGCGTTCAGGGAACAGGCTAACTTTATTAGCATTCCTTTAAATACAGAGGCAAATCTACTCGCAGGAGATTGTATACTACCTAAAAAGTTTGAAACCAATACCTCCCTCCCTGGCAATCCTGTTATCTCTCTAAGCCTGTCATCTTCTACAACTATGCCTTCCACTATGCCAACCTTCATGGTCAACTTGTCTTTATTTTTGTCTATATGCTTTTTTAGCACCTTAATGGGAGCAATAGGATCATCATAACCTAATGAGATAACGATTGGTCCTTTAAAGTAATCTCCAATCTTATCAAAGTCAGTTCCTTCTATTGCCTTTACAGCAATTGTATTTTTTACAACCTTGAATTCTCCATTGGCAGTTCTGATGTCTTTTCGCACCTCTGCCATCTCTTCCACCCTTAATTTGCTATACTCACTCAATACCGCTACCTTTGCCTTTGCAAACTTCTCATGAAGTTCTTGAAGAAGAATCCCTTTTTCTTCTCTATTCAATGTCAACCTCCTTTTTTAAACGCCGATTACACAGATTTAACCCCGAACAGACAAATAAATATCATCACAAATCTATCTCTAATCTGTATAATGTAAGTGTTATACCGAGCCAGATAAATTAACTGCTAATGATGTATCAATATTTATGCCAGGACCCATTGTGGAAGAGAGGGAAATATCTCTAATATACCTCCCCTTACTTGCAGCAGGCTTTGCCCTAACTATTGACTCTAAAACTGTCAAGATATTTTCATTAAGTTTTTCTGCCTCAAATGATACCTTTCCAACAGGGGCATGGACTATACCTGTCTTGTCCACCCTGTATTCAACTCTCCCCTGTCTAATCTCCTTAATTGCCCTTGCGATATCAAATGTGACTGTGCCTGTCTTGGGATTAGGCATCAAACCTCTCGGTCCAAGAATTCTGCCCAATCTGCCAACAATTCCCATAAGATCTGGAGTAGATACTACTCTATCAAAATCCATCCATCCCTTACTAATTTTATCAACCATATCCTCTACACCAACATAATCAGCACCTGATTCTATTGCCTCCTTCTCTTTCTCACCCTTTGCAAACACAAGAATTTTCTCCTTTTTCCCTGTGCCATTAGGAAGCACAACCGCTCCCCTTACAATCTGATCAGAGTGCTTGGGATCAACGCCAAGTCTAACCGCCATATCTACTGTCTCATCAAATTTCACATACGAAATCTTCTTAAGCAGGTGTAATCCTTCCAGCAATTCATAAGGTTTACCTTCTACCTGTTTTTTTGCCTCGTTATATCTTCTACCCATATATTATTTCTCCTTATAATTAATCTATCTGAATACCCATACTCCTTGCTGTTCCCTCAATTATCTTTATCGCACCTTTTTCATCTATTGCATTCAGGTCAGGCAATTTTAATTTAGCAATCTCTTCAACCTGTGCAGCAGTAACCTTTCCTACCTTTTCCTTATTTGGAACTTGAGAACCTTTGATTATACCTGCTGCCTTTTTTAAAAGATCTGCTGCAGGAGGTGTCTTGGTTACAAAAGTAAAAGACCTGTCGGCATATACTGTTATCACTACTGGTATTGTAATATCACCCTGATTCTGGGTTTTTGCATTAAATGCCTTGCAGAATTCCATAATATTTACTCCATGCTGGCCTAATGCCGGACCAACTGGAGGCGCAGGATTTGCCTTTCCTGCAGGAATCTGTAATTTGATGAACCCAGATACCTTTTTTGCCATAATTTCCTCCTCTAAAAATAAGTGCGCATACTATTAAGGCACTTCATCTATAATCTTTCAATCTGATAAAAACCTAACTCTACAGGTGTCGCACGTCCAAATATACTTACCAACACCTTTACCTTATCCTGCTCTAAATGCACCTCATCTATAAGACCATTAAAACCTAAAAATGGCCCATCTATAATTCTAATACTATCACCCTTTTGAAACTGGTTCTTCTCTCTTGGAATAGCTGTGCCTGATGTCATCTGTTTAGTCAGGGTCTCCACTTCCTCTTCAGTCAAAGGCATAGGAGTAGTGCTGTCTCCTAAGAATCCTGTTACTTTCGGTATATCATTTATCAATTTATATGTCTCTTCAGTAAAATTCATCTCAATCAATACATATCCTGGAAAAAACTTCTTGGTAGTCATACGCTTTTTTCCTTCTTTAATCTCTACTACATCTTCTGTAGGGACAATAACCTGCGCTATCTTATCCTTTAAACCTAATGTTACTGCCCTTTCTTCTATATTTGCCTTTACCTTGCCCTCAAAACCTGAGTATGTATGAACCACGTACCATTCCATATCTTTATTAAAACCCCCTTAAATTATAAATTTAATAAATCTTATTAATACTGTATCTATAACAGCCAATATTATTGATACAATAATTACGAATACAATTACGACTGTAGTAGAGATCATTGTCTCGTTTCTTGTTGGAAAAGCAACCTTTTTAAATTCAGCACTTACCTCTTTAAAAAAACTATTTATATTTTCGTATGTCTTTTTTATCACAAACACCTCTTTTATTATCTGACACTACATCTCTGGCAGGCCAGGAGGGACTCGAACCCCCAACATCCGGTTTTGGAGACCGGCGCTCTGCCAATTAGAGCTACTGGCCTATATAAATAAGTTCGCTTTAGAGCAACAAAACAGTAGTGGAAAGACATTGTTTTTCTCTTACTACCGTACTACTGTTCTGTTGCTCTAAATTATAATCTTTGGTATTTAACACCTTTTATATTATTTTATCTCTTTATGTACAATATGCCTCTGACAAAACTTGCAATATTTTTTCAATGATATCCTATCAGGCACATTTCTTTTGTTTTTTGTTGTAGAATAATTTCTTTGTTTACATTCTGTACATGCCAAAGTTATTATAGTCTGCATAATAAATATCCCTTCTTCTGAAAATGGGGTTCAAGGATTCAAGTGAAAAACCCATATTTTCATTCTTGTTTGTGCCGACATATCGACATTTCATTTTTCATTCTATAATCTGGCTAATCACACCAGCGCCCACAGTTCTG
>JBHHUU010000058.1:0-13027 GCA_046753905.1 Nitrospirota bacterium
AAAGAGTCAGGAGTAATATTAAAGTAAACATACATGAACGAGTTGTTCACCCCCGAGCATGAAAATTACTCCCCTTTGCTAAAGGGAAAACTTGTACTCCCCCTTTAGCAAAGGGGGCAGGGGTGATTTTCCCCAACTTATTGGGTAATTACGGAGAATAATAGCCCTGGCTTAAATACGAAAGAGGCTTGATTAATGGTATAATATTTGCATATATAAATCTTAGAGAAGATGGGACTCTTTCCGCTTGTAGATCTTTCCGCTTGTAGAAAAGAGATATGAATTTTATAATAATATGGAGAGTGGGGAGTCTCTTATCTGGGATAGGGTTAAAAAACAAGAGGATAGAGAATGAAAAATAGCTGTAGGTGCAAAAAAAATAAAACGGCTTTTTCGTATGGAGGCAATGATAATAAGTCGTGTACGGGCAATGGAGAGACAAGGGTATCTTCTGATGTAATGCAGAGCTTATCCGCATTCAGAAGGATTGCCTCTACTCTGAGTGAAAAATTTGATGTAAAGGAGATATGCGATCAGGTTGTAAAGGTATTGGCTGATGAACTTGGAATGGAATATTGCTCTATCATGCTGGTAGATGAAGATGAAAAGATGGTGGTAAATCAGGCAGGAATAGTCCCGCAGCATGAGCCTTCAAACAGGATATTCTTAAATAGGGCGTTTAGACTCGGAGAGGGTGTAGCAGGGATGGCTGCTGAAAAGAATCAGTCAATACTAATAACTGATGTTGAGCATGATACGAGGTTTTTAAAAATCCCATCATCTATAAAGATAAAGTCACTTTTGTGCCTTCCCATGTCTTCAAAGGGAAAGGTTGTGGGTGTATTAAACCTGAGCCATCCCAAAAAGAATTTTTTTAATGAAAACCATGAAAGTGTATTTTCAATACTGGCTACCCTTGTAGGACAATTGATAACATTTGCAAACTTACAGAGAGAGTTAGAAGAACTCAACAGGGATTTAGAGATAAAGGTAATGGAGAGGACAAGAGAGATCAAAGAGTCCTATGAGAAACTTATGCAGACAGAAAAACTCGCATCACTGGGGACGCTTATCTCTGGTGTTGCCCATGAATTAAATAATAAGCTTGTCCCCATCCTTGCCTATTCTGAGCTGCTTGAGAGATCATATTCAGATGAGAGAGAACTGAACTTTTCAAAGGCTATTCACAAATCTGCTATTGGCGCTAAATATATCGTGGAATCTCTTTTGAGATTTTCACGTCAGGAGAAACCCAAAAAGGTAAATCTAAATATAAATGATGTGATAAGAGATGTCTTGTCAATCCTGAGATATCGCCTTAATAATGAAAATATAGAATTATCTTTTATTCTTGATAATAACCTCCCTGTAACTCTGGCAGATAGATACCACATGGAGCAGGTAATCATCAATATTATAAATAATGCCTGCCATGCCATAGGTAGAGGAGGAGGGAAGTTAACAATAAGGACATTTGTTTCAGAGGATAATATTATCATTGAGATAAATGATACAGGTTGCGGAATCCCTGATGAAAATTTAAATAAGATATTCGATCCTTTCTTTACTAGTAAGGAAAAGATGGAAGGGACTGGTCTTGGGTTAAGCCTCTGCTATGGAATTATTAATGAACATGGCGGGAATATATCTGTAAAGAGTAAAAAGGGGGATACAACATTCAGAATATCTATACCTGTTGTAGATGAGAGACATAAGGAGATATCAACTTCCAAATATCCGGATATTAAAAACAATGAAGCTGATAGTCATGATCTAAATCTGAAAAAAAGAATACTTGTAATAGACGACGAAAGATATCAATTAGATCTTCTTAAGGTGATCCTGAAAAAGGACTTTGATATTTCCCTTGCAGATTCAGGTGAAGAGGCAATAAAACTTCTTAAAAGGAATGATTTTGACCTTATATTGTCGGATGCAACAATGCCTGGAATAGATGGGCTTAAGCTCTATAAATGGATAAGAGAGAATAAAGAAGAGATGAAAGAGAAGTTTATCATAATGACAGGTAATATATTAGAGACTGAGGTGAGAAGGTTTATAGAGGAATCAGGAGAGAGGGTTATTACAAAACCTTATAAGGTCAATGAACTGCTCAATAAGGTAAAACAATTCACAAAATAAATTTGTACTGTGGCATGCGGCTCTGCATAAGGTTAACTATTCAGTTAATACAGAGCAAGGGGTTTCAAAGACTTTATAATGCGTATGATTATAATAAGTTTATTAAGATACAACAGCATCATTTCAGATCAGGTCTCTATGAGTAGTGAGAGCTAAACACTAAGGTGACGCTATAAACTCTTTTCCACCCCTCAACTCTGTATTAGCTGAATAGTTACGCATAAGGAGCATATAAATATGAAGATATTAATAGATAGAGAAGAAAAGGAGTTAAATATAAAAGATGTTTCAGGATTTGATGAGCTATTAGCAAATATCTCACAGAACAACGTATCACAGGGATATGTAATCTCTCAGATCATCTTAAATGGTAAAGATATCTCCTCATATAACCTTTCAGACATTAATGTAAGCGATATAGAGAGATTAGAGCTTTTTACCTCATCTTTAAAAGACATTATATTAGATTCATTAGAGAATGTATATGGTTATATAGGAAGACTTAATGAAGCACTCAAAAAGGTGTCAGAACTATATCGTAGAGGAAAAGCAGAAGAGGCAAATAATTATTATTCAGAGTGTACAGAAGGACTGGAATGGGTATTAAAAACCGTTCATGAGATAAAGTCATCGATTGCACAATTAGGAGATAAAAAGATTGGTGCTATATTGGTATCTGATAGTGAGGATATGCTTATAGATATCTTAAATAAGATGTTTTCTGCCCAGAAGGAAAGTGACTGGATAATCTTAGCAGACTTAGTAGAATACAAAATGATTCCACTCCTTCAGGGATGGAAGGATAGTATATCTGGACTAAAAGAGGAGTTGAAAGGTCAGGTATAAAAAATAGGGAAAAAAGAGAAAAAATTTATATAATTTAGGAAAAATTTTTCCACTTAAAAAAAACTCCGTTTATTTGTTGACTATAACAAACCTCTCTTTTTTTTGCAAAATATCATTATAATACTGATAGTTATATCTTGCAATATGATGGTTTTTCTTTAAGGCATGAATCTTGCATATAAATCTTGCAAAAGACAATTTTAGTCCGAAAATAGGGTTCAAAGATTCGAGGATTCAAAATGTAGGGGTAGACCTATGTTGTCTGCCCTCCTACTCCCATATTTTCATCATCGTTTGTGCCGATTGGTCGGCATGATTGTAAAATAAGTAATGAGGAGACATTGGCTGTTAAAAATAACTCCAGAACTATACATATAGGATGTGAAAGAAGAAATCCTTCTCTATTCAATAAAGGGAGAAGGGCGTTAAATGACTACTGGCTGGTTCCTGTTATTGTTGTCTATCTTCAGTTTTATGCGGCACTATATCCACCAACCAGTGATCCTATCAAGAACCTCTATGAGAGAAATATCAACTTCTTTTCTGGCATATCTATATTGTATGAGATAACAACTAATGACTTTCCATATACTTTAATAGGCCACTTTAAGGAAATACTGATAAGGAGCACCTATGGATTAAATATAGCTCAGCCCTCCAATGAGGATTTAGTTTCCGCCATAAATAACAGAACTACTCTAGAGAATCTCTATAACAGATTACTGGAATCAAGAAGATATAAAAACACTGAGATAGGAGGTATCTTAACCATCTCTTATAATTCAGGCAAACCTGAGCTTCATCTATACGAGATACCCTCTGCAAACGGCAGGCTTTCAAAAAGACTGCACATCCTCAGGAATTTTCCGGAGAAATTTCTTGATTTTATAAGAAACAGAGAAAATATAGATTTTATATCTATGTTACAGATAAATAGTAATTTAATAGATAAGTTAATATGGAATCTCTCGGATGATATGATAAAAAAAGAAGATAAAAGGAGATTAATAGATAGTTTTATTAAAAATTATGATATAGCATCTCAATCGGCCTACCTATTGATGCCTAACGAGTTTAAAAATTTTATTGGAAGGGAAAATATAAGAGGTAATTATGCAGGCTTTTTTCATTTTCACAATAGTCTTAATGAACCTCCATCAGATGTTGATATAAAGAGAAGTTTTGATGAAAGACAGATTGTATTTACGGTTGAAAAAGATGGAGTAATTGTATACGATATAATAAGAGGAAAACAGAAAGAGATGCATCTGTCTATTTAGTCCGAAGTGGATGTTGCCCTTGCCTCTGTGTTCGCCCGTTGCATGAAGGCAGATACTTTGTTAAAGTGGGGGTAGGGGGTAACATGGGGTGACTCATTAGAGTCATGGAAAATTTACTACTATACGCCAATCAACCGGCATTGTTTTTTACGGCTTTATCTGTTGTTGACGATTTACGGTTAATCATGGTTTATCTGTCGCCAGTGAATTTAAGATATGCACAACTAATGCCCTGTTATCCCTCTTTTCAGTCTCTTTATGAATCCTCTAACATCGTTTATAAGGTCATGGCGGTTTTCCATTTTTTCTATCCGTTTTACTATCGCGCTTCCAACGATTACACCATCTGCCCACTGAGATACAATAGCTGCCTGTTCAGGTGTGGCAATACCGAAACCAACAGAAACAGGCATTTTAGTATATTCTCTTATCTCTTTAATCTTCTTCCCTATATCGTTTATATCAGTGAGTTCTGCCCCTGTTATCCCTGTCAGTGACACATAATAGATAAATCCTCTGGAATAAGAGGTGATATATCTTATCCTATCCTTTGTGCTGGTAGGTGCTACAAGAAAGATGGCATTTAATCCCTTCTTTCCTGACCTCTTTATAAGTCTCATCCCCTCTTCAGGGGGGAGATCAGGGAGAATTATGCCATCCACCCCGCACCTTACAGCATCATCTATAAATATATCTTCATTATACTTATAGATCAGATTATAATAGGTCATCAGGATAAGGGGGATATCTGTCCTTCTCCTGACTCTTTTTACAAGGGATAGAACCGTTTTCAGCGATGTGCCCTGTCTCAATGACCTCTCTGATGCCCGTTGTATTGTAGTTCCTTCTGCAATAGGATCGGAAAATGGAACACCAAGCTCTATTATATCTGCTCCTCCCTTTTCCATCTCAATAATCAGGTCTTCTGTTGTCTTCAGGTCAGGGTCGCCTGCCATAACATAGGGGATCAATCCCTTCTCATTAGCAGACAATAATCTCTTAAATGTTATATTAATTCTGTTTTCCATTTTTCAGGACTACTCCTTTGATATCAGCCACCTGATTCACATCTTTATCACCCCTGCCTGAGAGGTTAATAATTATGATATTATTATTGTTTAATTCAGTGGCAATCTTTACTGTATATGCAATAGCATGGGCACTCTCAAGGGCAGGCAATATGCCCTCCTCCCGGGTCAACAGGTCAAAGGCATGTAATGCCTCCTTATCAGAGACATGTGTATATTCTATTCTCTTCATATCTCTGTAATAAGAATGTTCAGGACCTACGGCTGAATAATCTAATCCTGCTGACACAGAGTGTGTAATGTCTATCTGCCCGTCTTCATTCTGGAGGAGATAGGTCTTTGTTCCGTGAAATACACCCACAGAGCCTGCGGCAAATCTTGCCGCATGTTCTCCTCTTTTTATCCTTATGCCGCCTGCCTCTACGCCAGTCATCTTAACCTTCTTATCCTTTATAAAGGAATAGAACAGTCCTATTGCATTGCTCCCTCCACCGACACAGGCTATAAGATAATCAGGCAGCCTCCCCTCTGCCTTTATGATCTGCCTCTTTGCCTCTCTTCCTATTACTGATTGGAAGTCTCTGATCATCATGGGAAAGGGATGTGCACCTAGAACTGAACCAAGGATATAATGGGTTGTCCTTACATTTGTAGTCCAATCCCTCATTGCCTCGCTTATAGCATCCTTTAATGTCTGACTCCCTGAATTTACAGGTGTTACCTTTGCACCTAACAGTTTCATTCTGAAGACATTGAGAGACTGCCTCTCTATATCCTTTTGCCCCATATATATCTCGCACTCAAGCCCAAACATTGCTGCTACAGTTGCTGTTGCCACACCATGCTGTCCTGCCCCTGTCTCAGCGATCACCCTTTTCTTGCCCATTCTTTTAGTCAATAATACCTGTCCAATCGTATTGTTTATCTTATGAGCGCCTGTATGGCAGAGGTCTTCTCTCTTCAGATATATCTTTGGTCCCCCGAGCCTCTTTGTAAGACGTGATGCAAAGTAAAGAGGGGTTGGTCTTCCTACATACTCTCTGAGATAGTATTTAAGCTCTTTTTGGAAATCCTTATCCTTTTTTGTTTTAATATAATATTCTTCTAATTCTGTCAGAGCAGGTATCAGTGTCTCAGGCACATATCTGCCGCCATAGAGACCAAAATGACCTTTGTTGTCAGGTAACATAAAAATATTTTCTCCTATTTAACCCCTTTTGCCCTCTCAATAAACTCCCTCAATATCTTATGGTCTTTTTTCCCAATATTGCTTTCCACACTACTACTTACATCCACACCATACGGTCTTACCTTTGCTATTGCCTCCCTTATATTATCTATTGTAAGTCCTCCGGACAAAATGATATCTCCGAATCTCTTTGCCTCTATAGCTATATCCCAGTCAAATATCTCTCCTGTCCCTCCATACCCGCCTTTCCTGAAGGTATCTAAAAGAAACCCCCTGACATGAAAACCATCCATGATATTTAGACTCTCTTTATTTCTTATTCTAATTGCCTTGACAGCCCTCTCGCTGAACTCATTGCAGAACTCAGGAGATTCATCTCCATGCAGTTGTATAATATTCACTCCTGTATGAGCTATTATCTCTCTTACTATTTTCTTCTCTTCATTTACAACTACGGCAAAAGTTGTAAGAAATGGGGAAAGATGAGCTATTATCTCTCTTGCCTTATCCGGTTCAATATATCTCGCACTTTTCTTATAGAATATAAATCCTATCCCATCTGCCCCATATCGTGCTGAGGCAACAGCATCATCTAAATTGGTTATACCGCATATCTTAACCCTGACCACTTACTTTACCACCCTCTTCAAACCCTACAACTTTATCTTCTCCATCTTTATAGGCAACAATATAGAACTTAGAATAATAATTATACCTGTAATTGCTAATAAATCAAGGATTTTTATCATTCCAAAAACAGAGATTGAAAATAAGCATAACCTAACCCAGACAAGCTGAAATTAAAACAAATATCGAATGATGAACATTTATCATTATTCTAATTTTCTGCCACAAAAAACAGAAAAATCATTGTTAAGGGACTATATATTACTTTCTCTGATTTTTGGTTAACCGGAGATATTGATTATTAATTGTTTGTAGGTTACAATCTCTCTACTATGAAAATACCCCCCTTTAGCAAAGGGGGGCAGGGGGGATTTACATAGTAATGGTTTGTAAATCCAGAGAACATTCTCCTGATACCTACAGATAATATGGCAAGATACAGGGAAAAGAGAGATGGCTATCAGATATATTTAAGTCTTTTTTTGGTAATCTCTATCCCCCTTATCCTGTATATAAATTTCCTTCATGCACCATTTCAGTATGACGATATCCATCAAATCACTGGAAATCCCTACATAAAAGATATAAGAAATATCCCGCGATTCTTTAAAGAGTCCCGCACCACAAGCCTTGAAGAGAAGCAGAGCAAGGCGTACCGTCCTCTGTTAACAACTACCTTTGCCATAAATTACTACTTTGGCAGATTAGACCCATACGGATATCACCTTGTTAATCTAATACTACATATAATTACATCTCTACTCCTATACTTAATAGTGTGGAAGATGACCAATGAGAAGATGACTGCTCTCTTCTCATCGCTTATATTTGCCGCTCATCCATTTAATACAGAAGTAATAAATTATATTACAGCTAGATCATCATTATTATCTACTATGTTTTATTTTGCCTCTTTTCTTTCATTTATTATATACAGGAAGATATCCGGCTCTATTACCCTTCTCTTTTTCTCATATCTTATATTTCTCATATCCTTTATATTCTCTTTTTTGACTAAAGAGATGGCTGTTACCCTCCCTGTTATGCTTATCCTCTATGATGGTTTCTTTAGAATGCGGGAAAATAATAGGGTGTGTATGGAAAATTCCCCCTTTAGTAAAGGGGGATTCAGGGGGATTTTCGGACTATATATTAAGCCTGTATCTCCATATTTACCCATTATTATCGGGACACTTATATACCTGATGTTAAGGAAAGGGGTTATAGGGGGGAGAATAATCATCACACCCAGATATGAGATTTTTGAGAGCATTATATTGATATTACAGATAATATACAGATATATCCTGTTATTCTTATTTCCCTTTGACCTTAACATAGGCTATGAGATAGTTGTATCCTCATCTATATTGGAGATATCTTTCATCTCTTTATTAATATTGTCTGTCTTTGTTTGTTCTATTTTTATATATAAATATTCAAGGGTTGTATCCTTTTTTATTTTATGGTCTTATATAACTATTGCTCCTTTTTTAGTCCTCCCTTTTATTACAAGGAGTGCATTATTTCAGGAGAATCGCGCCTATATTGCGTGTGCGGCTTTTGCAGTGGTAGCAGGTTCTCTTATCAATTATCTTGGTAAAGAGAGGAGAGGGTATGCCTATGTTCTTCTCTTTGCAGCTCTCATATCATTCTATTCAATAAGAGTTATAAAGAGAAATATTATATGGGAAGATAGTCTAACCCTTTGGTCAGTGGCCGTAAAGAGGTCTCCTCTCTCTTATCTTGCATATAGGGGGCTTGGTGCTGCCTATTATGAACAAGATGAAATAGAATCAGCTATTCAGGCATTCAGGAACAGCCTGTTTTTAAAACCCAATTATGTTGAGGTATATTACCATCTCGGAATGGCATACTATAAAAAAGATGATATAGAGAATGCCATAGAGATGTATAAAAAGGCTATCATAATGAAACCGAACTATTATGACGCCCACAATAACCTTGGTCTGATATATAAGGAAAAGGGAATGATAGAAAAGGCTATTAATGAGTTTACTAGTGCTATAAGTGCCGATCCCTATAAACCCTCTGCCTATATCAATCTGGGCACTGCCTATGGTCTTAAGGGACTGTCAGATATGGCTATAAAAGAATATAAAAATGCCCTCAAGATCAATCAAAACAATCCTAATACTCACTTTAATCTTGGGCTTGCGTACAGGATTATAGAAAAGGATGGTTCTGCCTTCAGAGAGTATAAAGAGGCGGTTAGACTTGGTCTGCAATCTAAACTCCTCTACTTTGAGCTTGGCAAGCTATATCAAAGGCATAGAAAACTTAGAGAGGCAATAAAAGAGTACCGGACTGCGATTACAATAGACCCGGATTATTATGACGCCCATAATAATCTCGGTGTGTCATACGAACTTTTAGGCAAATATGATAAAGCATTCAAAGAATATAAGGAGGCGGTAAGGATCAATCCCAATTCAGCAGTAGCACATAATAATATAGGTATAATTTATCAGATGCAGGGAGAGTTTGATTCAGCGATTAATAAGTTTCAGATAGCATTACAGCTAAGGTCAGGCTATATAGATGCCCAATACAATTTAGCCCATACCTACGCACTTATTCAGAATAAACAAGAGGCGGTTAAACAGTACAATAAAGTCTTAAAACTGGCTTCTGGTAGACAAAAACTGAGAGTCTATATAGACAGGACAATAGATGACCTGAAAGGATTTGGTCTTGCTTCTATCTCAAAAAAATTAATGAAGAATAAAAAAAAATCGGATTATATTAATAACCCTTGACATGGGTAATCTTTTAATGGTATTGAGATAAAAAAATGCCCCTGTGAGGGGGAAGGGGGTCATTTAGGGAGTAATTTAATAATACAGAAGAATGGGGGCAGATTGAAACAGAATATCTGGAGAAGGATATTTTATCTCTGGTTATTGTTATTGTTTGTGTCAACTATATATGTTGAGTCATCCTATCCCATGACTCCGATAATTACCTCTGTCAGTCCCAATACAGGGAGTACAGACAAAGTTCAGAATATAACTGTCACTGGAACGAATTTTGAACAGGGAGCAAAGGCAACCCTGTTAAATGGTGGGGCTTTCTTTGCAGGTGCTTATGATACAACGGGATATGCCTATAATGTCTATGTGTCAGGCAATTATGCCTATATAGCAGACGGAGATTCAGGTTTACAGGTAATAGACATAAGTAGCCCCAGCTCTCCGGTGCTTGCAGGTTCTTATGATACATCAGGTGAGAGCATTGGGGTCTATGTGTCAGGCAATTATGCCTATATAGCAGACGGAGATTCAGGTTTACAGGTAATAGACATAAGCAGCCCCAGCTCTCCGGTGCTTACAGGCTCTTATGACACATCAGGTGAGAGCATTGGGGTCTATGTGTCAGGCAGATATGCCTATATAGCAGATGGAGATTCAGGCTTGCAGGTGATAGATATCAGCAGTCCCAATTCTCCAATATTTACAGGCTCTTATAATACATCAGGTTATGCGATTGGGGTCTATGTGTCAGGCAGATATGCCTATATAGCGGATGGCTTTTCAGGTCTCCAGATAATAGATATCAGTGATCCCAATTCTCCAGTACTTGCAGGTTCTTATGATACACAAGGTTATGCTGAAGGGGTCTATGTATCAGGCAGATACGCCTATATAGCAGACTGGATTTCAGGCTTGCAGATAATAGATATCAGTGATCCCAATTCTCCAGTACTTGCAGGTTCTTATGATGCGATCCACTCTTCAGAGGGTGTCTATGTTACTGACAGGTACCTATATATAGCAGACAGATATGCAGGTTTGCAGATAATAGATATAATCAATCCCAATTCTCCAGTACTTACGGGTTCTTATAACACACAAGGTTATGCGATTGGGGTCTATGTGTCAGGCAGATATGCCTATATAGCGGATGGCTTTTCAGGTCTCCAGATAATAGATATCAGTGATCCCAATTCTCCCTCACCTTCAAGGATAGATATTAATATATCTGTAATTGATTCAAACAGGATTGCTGGTACTATACCAACTGGCATGATGGAGGGAGCATACGATCTATTGGTTACAAATCCTATGGGGGAGGAAGGGGTGATCCGCAATGGTTATAAAGTGGTTGACAGCATGCCTCCTGCATCAGTTTCTGACCTTGCTGCCAGCCTGATTACAGGAACATCAATCAGGCTTTCATGGAGTGCGCCGGGTGATGATGGAGATATAGGCGCTGCCTCATTTTATGATATAAGATATTCTACTCTTCAAATAACAGAGGCAGATTGGGATAAAGCTATACAAATAACAGGAGAACCAGTTCCATCAGAAGCAGGAACTATCCAGACATTTACAGTGACAGGTCTGAACTGCAATACCACCTATTATTTTGCATTAAAGACATCAGATAACAGACCCAATACCTCAGTCCTATCCAATGAGATATCTGTAACTACTGGTGGATGTATATTTGATACAAAGATTGAACCTGAATCATTATCATTCGGGAATGTAAAGAGGGGCAGCAGTAAAGAACTTACCTTTGCCATATACAATAATGGAACAGCAGTATTGGAGATATTAGAATTAAGTGTAAATAGTGACCAGTTTCAGATAACATCACCAGTAACAATACCCTTAAGCATAGCCCAATCAGGGTCAGAGAGAGTAACTGTTGAGTTTTTACCCACCTCACTGAATAGAAAGAACGCCAATATAAAAATCATTTACAAATATGAAGATAAAGGAGAGCTGTTAGTAGCCCTCACAGGTGATGGCTTATCTGCTCTTGACGGCAATATCAGTACCAGCATCATACCCTCCACAACAAACAGGGTAGATGGATATGACCTGAATAGATTGGAGATAGCCATTGGATCAGAAGAGGGAGACCCAAATTGGGATCCAGTAGCAGATATTAATAACGATGGAATAATTGATGATCTCGACTTTGCCATACTCATGAAAAACTTTGGAAAGGCAGAGAAATTCTGATCCCCCTGTGGGGGAGAGCAGGGTGAGGGTGAAATATCACAGGGAGGAATAGATGATAAAGGTATGGATGATATATATAAAAACAATCCTTATAGCCCTTGTCCTGATTATAAACTCATGCGGAGGCATTGAACCAACAGGGAAGGAAAGGATAATCTTTTTCCCTGAGCCATGTTCTGCCGCACAGGATACAATAAGTATATGTCTTAATAAATCAGACTCAGGTATAGATCCTGTAACAATAGATATTATTGCCAATGATATAACAAGACCTGTTCTCTCATCAGCATTTGACATAGATTTTAATGCATCAGGATTAGAATTTAACAATTCGTATCTAACTGGGGATTTTTTTGAGAAAGACGGTGGAAATCCTGATTACCTTGTAACCTTAGAAGAGGGGAGCACCAATAAGATAATTATAGGTGTCTCACTAAGTTCAGACAGCAAAGGTATAAAGGGAAGTGGAACAATCATTAGCTTACAGTTAAGATTAAAAAATGGTGCAGAAAATGAGATAACATTTTCTAATAACAGCCTTCTTGATAGTTCTGGCAGAATCATTGAAGGAATTCTCTGGAATATCGGCAAAGTAAAGCGGGGAGTATAAGTTCAAACCGGCTCTTTGAAATTTCAACATGAAAATTAACCCCCCTTTAGCAAAGAAAGAAACTTATACTCCCCCTTTAGCAAAGGGGGAGAGGGGGATTTTCATACCAAAATTACCTACTTAAAATTCAAAATAACCAGTTTTGTATCTGGTAGGTGGAATCAGGATTATTTTGAAGTGGTATAGTAACAGGGGGTTGATTTATAATTGACAACATAAGAATGAATAGAGTATTATTAAAAATAAAGGTAACTATTCAGTTAATACAGAGCAAGGGGTTCCAAAGACTTTATAATGCGTATGATTATAAT
>JBHHUU010000059.1:0-13001 GCA_046753905.1 Nitrospirota bacterium
AAAGTCCTTGCGGGATTGTTTTAATAAACCAGACTGTTTTTTTCCCTTTTTGAGTCAATTCTATATCTATTTTTGAGCAAAGATTTAAATTTTTGGCATTAAATTTAACAAGTCTTTTCCTCTGCAATCCTTTTAATATCCTTATAAACCCCTTAATCTTGCTATGATTTGATTCATAATCACTAACAGTAATTCTATTACTTTGTTTATCTTCAATTTTTATTAACAACTCTTTTTCTTCTTTTTTGCCCATTCTTTCACTAATATTACGCCTGACATCATAACTCATTTTAGAATGAAACATTAATCCTTCTATAACATTTTTTTCTTTATAATTTAGATACATTCTATGATATTTAAGCAATCTGTGAATAAATTGTCTTGATAATATTTCAGGTAAGAACAGATATCCTTTATTTAAAATGCCCATAAAATTATATACCCCTTTAAACTCATCCCAATAGATTGTAGTATTCCAAATGGTCAAAGATTTTTTATTGTCATGTTCTTTTGATCTCTTTAAATTTATTTCTGCCTGTTCAACAGACAACGAAATTGATTGCTTGGGCTTAACAATTGAAATCCCAGCACTAAGTGTAATGTTCTCGTTATTGCAAACAAATCTCTGAAATTCTTCATATAAAAATTGAGAGAATCTTATTATTATTTCCCATGGACCGACAAGTAATAAATCATCTCCACCAGAATAGACAGTATATATATTTATATATTCATCTTTTTCTTTCAGGACTCTATATAGCCAACCGGAAAAAAATAGATCTATCATTCGAGAAACAGTCAGATATCTTGAGATTGTTAACCTCTCTTTTAATCCTTCACTAAAAATCAAACCTAAATTATCTATGTCTGCTTTCAAAATGCCAATATTCTGGTTTCCCAGCAATTTTTCTTCTCTTTTGACGATTACATTTTGAGACGATTCTGCGGCAATACATTCAAAGGTATACAAATGCTTTTGTTCAAGTTTATCCTTTATATATTTATGATGCTCACAATCATCCGGTTTTAATTTACATTTTTTCTTACATAATGTCTCCTTGAAATTTTCTATATTTTCAATAATTGGAACATAATTTCCAATAAATCTGTTAACCATGCCTATTTTAACCGATTCTTTTTCAGTCTTTCTTTCTCTGATTTTCTCAATACAGAGATAATCTTTATCAAATTTATAAGTATTTAATATCTCAATAAAATAATTATTATCAAAGAAAAAGATAAATTGTCTCTCAATTAGTTTTTTATTTTCTTCACTCTTATGTTTTTCACCATTACTATTAATTCCGATTGCAATATATTTTGCATCAATAATTTTTCTTCCAATGACCTTATCAATTGAACATTTTTCACAAAATTTTTCTTCATCATTATTTTCATGAATTTCTTCATGTGGGTCTGGATATTTTACTGGAAATTTCCCGCAAGATTTACATGGATTTTTGCCTGTTTCTTCATACTCTTTATATTTTAAAGTTCTAATAAATCCATCTTCATTCCAATTACTCTCACAAATCAATATTTCAGAGAACTTATTATTCCTTTTACTTCTTAAATCTTTTTCTAATGATTTTATGCAGTTATAAAAATTACTATCTGTATATTCTTTGTTGTCTTCTATATCTTCTTCAGATTTCATATGAAAATCATTGCCGCATATCTTCACATCCCAAGCTAAATTAAGTATTATCTCTCCGGCAAAATCTTCAATAATCCATTTTGAGATATCCTTATATTCTTTTGCCAATTCACTTTTTGTTTCATTAGTATTTGGAGCAAGGATAATAAATTTTCCACCTGAGCATATAAGATTACAACTTATTGGAAGGTTTAATGTCTTCAATATTCTAAAAACAATAATTTCCACTAAAATAGAAATATAAAAGGACCGGGCTCTTAATCTCTTTGCAACGCCGCCTTCTCCTGTAATAGATGAAATTTGATACAGATACCTCTGTATACCAGAGATTTCACCTCCCACTAATAAAAATTTCTTTTCACTTTTATCTTTAACTTTTGTCTTATTATCATTATTATTGATTAATGTTCCGGTTTGACTATGATAATGAAATAAACAAGCAGATATCGCACTTGAAGATCTTAGATGATCAAACAAAGAAACATCCGGATAATCAAGACTTTTATCAGAAGGGATAAAACATAAATACTTTTCCAAAATAGCAACTAAAGTATTATAAAAGTGATCAAATTTTAATTCTTCTTCCTTACAATTAATAGAATCCAACTCATTAAAGAATTCTTTTATCAAACCAGAAATTTCATTATCATCTAATCTTATTTTATCCTTTTTGGGAAAGGAATTCATTGAATCAAGTTTGATTGCATCATAGGAAAAGACAGAAAACGCTATTTCCTTATCAAGTCTTATCTTATGAAAAGTCGCGTATAGGGGTGTAAATTTACTTCCACCAACTCCTTGTCTTTCGCTAATGGCTCTTCTTTCATTTGAGGAATAACTATCAGCCTGATTTGCTATCAACTCTAACAAATTTTTGTTTCTTGGAGTATGAGGAGTGCTATGATACCTTGCAATACTCTCAACTATATCTAAATCAATTTCTTTTTTTGCTAATGTGTCAAGTATTTTTTTAAATTTAGTACATCTAAATCTACCCTCATCCGCAAATTCATTTTTCGCACCAATGAAATCTCCAGAAATATCATTATGTTCACCTATAGCAGCATCTTTACCTTGGGCTCTTTGCAAAAACTTCCCCACATCATGCAGCAATGCCCCTAATATCACTGACTGGTATTCCCTCTTTTGTTCCTCCTCCATATTACCTCCGTATCCTAAAATAAGCCCCCTCTCCCCAATCACAGACGCATCAATAATATCATCCCCGATCAAACAGACAGCAGTATAAAGCCTTGAACGGTATCAGGCATCACACAAGCATCACCAGGAAGGTGAGGCGTGATGCCTGCCTCGGAGAGATGCAGGGATGCATCTCGAGAATGAGTGAGAGGCTGATGCTGCTGTCACTAAACAGATCCTGACTGGGCTGCCTAAGGTTTTACTCCACCGGCGGCTCTTCAACAGCCTTCTTCCTTATGGATCTGTCTTTCAGTTTCCCGTAATCTATAGAATCATATCCCTGATCACGTCTTACGAACTGCCTGAATCGTTTAAAATTGTCCCACAGTTCTTTTGATAAGTCATTCTTTTCCGCAACTTTATTACGCCATGCATCGTGAGCAGTGAGGTAATCAGTTCATCGCTTGGAATGTAGAAATGGACTGATATTATCTTAAGATAATATATTTACTGCCGGATAATGTCAAGGAAAAATGACCGGGAAATTACTTCACCTCATACATCCCCATGCCCATGGTAGTGGACTTGCCGATATGGGTCAACTGGCCAAGGCAGATATAGGGATAAAATGGAGCAAGCTCTCCTTCAAATGTTATGCTCCCTGTGAAGCCGTGCAGTTTTATCTTCCTTAACTGCCTGTTGGAGTATCGTATCCATGGTGAAAACTCCAGCCTGTTCTCTTTCACTGTGATATCTTCGCTCTTTTTTAACAGGGCTTTTATGACATCAGGTTCAAGAAATTTACCGCCGTGAAACTTTGCAAGGTTTGATATCCTCCTGAAGAGATTTTTCATGAATATATTAAAGGTCAGGCTCTCTTCAGGAAGAACCTTCCCATTATATATGAATTTTGTTGGGGTCGTGAAGTTTATTGTGAGTATTTTCTTGCCTTTATCTGTGATATCATCTGACCTTACCGGTTTGATGCTGTGCGGTATAATCTTTTTATCTTTTGAATGATAGATTGTGACCGGTGGAGTCTTGTAGAATGGAATATACTGAACTTCCTCTATGCTGAAGCGGCCATATTTCATCTCTCTGTTTTTACCGATACCTTTTGTCTCTCCAAGCTCCATAAAGGCATAGATAAAGTATGGGAGATAATCTATAGACTTTCCAAACAGTATAAGATGGAAAGAGATGTATTCACCTTTTTGATAGCTCTCTTTTTCTTCTAATGGAGGTTCTATGATATATGGGATACAGTCGGATGATGGATTATCTATATCTTGCTTCAGACTGTCTGTATGATCGAATATGTCTATATATATGCATCTATCCTTAACAAGGCAATCTGCACATCTATTCTCTCTTGAGACACAGACTGTCCTTTTTAATGACTGCCCAAATCCGCCCCTGAATGTTGAACCTTTATATTTGGGGAGGATCAGCTCTTCTTCTGCCTTTATATTAAAGCAGTATCTTGCGGCTGTTATGCTATACATGTCATAAAAGTAAAATATTTGTAATAGTTCAGAGGGTGCGGTTGTCAGGGTGCAGGGTGCAGGTTTAAAGATTTTTTCTGCACGATTTCAACTATCAACTATTACTTCCTTGAAAGTAGATAAAGCTAAACAATTACAAATCTTCAAATCTTATCCTGCACCCTCTGAACTATTACAAATATCCCTATAATTCGGTGTTTAATAAAAGGTAAGCGTTCAGCCGTCAGCTATCAGCAGTCAGCAAGAAATGGTAAAACATCAAGTTATTTATGAACACCTATTCTGAAAATTGGGTAATTACAAAAAAAATCATAACCTCTTGAATTATTAAATCTTTTTCTTGAACATGTAAATCATCCCTTACATGTATGGAGAGTAATATGGGAAATTTTTTTCCCATGCCCATGCCTTTTCAATTCTGTGACTTACCTCTATATGTCTGGGACTGCCCACCCCACTGACATGTAGTACCATTATCTTTTTCTGATGTCATTGTAAATCCGTCTGGTATCCAATCACCATTCATTATATGGCACATCATTTGTTCCAACCAGATCACTGCCGCTATGTATATCAAAAACTCCCATAGTCTCATCCTCTTCTTCTATATAAACCTCAACCCATGTATCAGATGACTTAGTAATAGGATCAACAGGAATTTGCCTCAAATATCCCTTTTCAACTAAATCATAAAGGGATGAAGGGTACTCCGCATTATCAGCATAATATTGGTCTATAAGGTCTCTCATTATAAAGAGATCGTTTTTTAATACAGCCTCTTTTGCTTTTCTGACTGAAAGATTATAACTTGGACCTGCAATTGTAATCAATATCCCTATAATACTTATTACAACCATCAGTTCCAATAAGGTAAAACCTGATACAGATGTCAGTCTGTTAAAAAAAAGCCTCCCCCTCATTTTTTTATTCCTGTCTCCATGTTCCACGATCCCTGCTATTTTTACCACTCATTATATTGTGTGCCATCAAGTGCTGTCTTTTCACTTGTTGTATATACGTCATAAACATCTTCACCGCACCATATTGATGAATCAGGCTCATCCCTATAACACCTTAATCCCCACTCAGTTGAATTTGTCATTGGATCAACAGGTATTCTACGGAGATATTTTTTAATTGATCCCTTAACATCACCTGTTGGAACATCCTCAACTAATATCTCTAATTCCTTGGGATAACCAGTATCTTCATTTGCAATCCCTGACTCAAGATGGGATATCTTTCTCTCATCCCAGTCTTTTTTAAATTGATCTATAGCATCTCTGATCATCCTGAGATCTCTTCTTAATTCTATCTCTCTTGCCCTTTTTATGGTTACCCTTGTAATAGGCATTGCAACAGATGTAAGTATAAACATTATTGCTATCGTAATTAAGAGTTCAATAAGAGTAAACCCATTTTCAGTTCTCCTGAAAACCCTTGCAGTCAACTGTGGTATGATAATATTTAGCAGGTTTTGTAATAATCTGAATGAAAGCTTCATCGTACTTTAATATCTGCAAAAGCAGGATGAACAGACAGAATCTTCTTAGATGGAGTAAATAGCTGGTTATTAGTAAGACGTATTTGTGTGTCTCCCTTAGACTTTGCTGAAAATATCAGCTTAAAGAGATGACCAGAACCACTTATTCCATTAATATCCTTAACTCTTTTCATCATGATTGTTATCATCCCTTTGTCTATATTAGAGGAAGTTATAAATTGTGTAGTCCATCCATCCTCTTTTAAGAAGTAATCTTCTACTGCCTTTTTGAATTCTAATATCTCAGGATCAAATGATATGGAAAGTCGTGCATCAGAAAGGGCATGGATATTAGTTATATCTGTTTGCACTTCAAATTCCTCCCCTGCTGATACCTGTATATATGAAGGATTAAAAGCCAATAAAGAAGGTGAAACTGTCTTATCCTTTGTTATGCTGCCTTTCTCTCTCTGAAATGCGGGTGGTCTTATTATCTCTTCCTCTATAGGAAATTTCGCAGGTGGTTCTACAGGTTTTTCCTGCGGGACAGATGGTGTTATAGGGGTTATAAGGTCTATATCGGGTATATCAGAAATATCAGTAGTAAAGAATGGTTCAATAGAATAATGTCTCCCTGTTCCTGACCAGAATGCCTGTATATCTTCGCCCGGTATATCCAATGTCCTTACTATATGCGGGGTAATAGTAAGGATAATATCAACCTTTGTCTTCTCTTTTCTTATCCCTGAAAACAATTTTCCTAATACTGGTATGTCTCCAAGTCCGGGAAACTTTGATTCTATGTTCCTATCCTCTTCTCTAATCAGTCCTCCTATTATTACGGTCTCTCCATCCTTTATATTAAGTACGGTCTCTGTATGTCTGTTGCCAAATTTGAATTGCTCAGTCTGACCGAGTTTTACCTTTTCTCCTAAGGAGGTGACTTCCAGATTTAATTTGAGGGTGATATCATTATTCAGATGTATGTCTGGATCAACTGTAAGTTTTATTCCTACGTCTTTAAATTCTATTGATGTGGATGTAGTAACTCCACTGCTGGTAACGGCTGTTGCCGATGTCTGGGTTGTGGTGCTGAGTTCTATTGGAATACGGTCTCCTACTGTTACTTTTGCTGTGCGGTTATCCAACACCCTTATACGGGGTCGGGCAAGTGTCTTTGCATCAGACTCCTGTTTTATAAAATCTACTATTACACTTGGAAGAGTAAATATATATGCTGTATCACCTAAATTTCGGAGGGCATTAAGACTTATTGCTGATGCATCTTTTATGTTTGCTGTAATTTGATTCGGGGCAAAATTCCAGCCATATTGCAATGTCTTTGTGGTATCCACCTCTATTATCTCTACATCAAAGACTGCCTCTGCGGGTCTCTGGTCATTCGCCTCTATAATCTTTTCAGCCAATCTTATCTTATCAGGTGTATCTCTGATGATAATAGCGTTCAGGTCCTCATTAACAAAGACCCTTTTGGTTTCCAACATAGTCCTGACAAGATTAACCATGTTTTTTGCCTTAATATTTGTAAGATAAAATGTCCGTATCATAAGGTCTTCATATTGGGCTGTCTTTTGCGGTGTGCTTGGGATAATGAGGATAGTATTATCATTAATCTTTTTCATAAACAGATTATTGGTGCTTAATATAAGATTCAGGGCTTCTTTAAAAGAGGCGTCTTTAATAAAGATACTGATAGGACTATCTCTTACATCCTTGTCAAAGATAATGTTGATTCCTCCTGCTCTGGAGAGGACTTCAAATACCTCTTTTAGCTTGGCATTCTGAAATTTCAGGGTAATGGGTTGAGTTGATATAAGTGAGAGTTTATCCTCTGATTTCCTTGATTTCTTTTCTCTCTTAACCTTTTTTATAGCCTCCTGAGCAGGGAGGTAGTCAGGAACCAATTTTAATGCCTTTTTAAACTCTGAAATTGCGGCCTCAAACTTAGATGTCCTCGCTAACTTCTTTCCTATTTTATAATATTCTTCTGCATCTTTTTGTTTTAATGTCTTGCTTAGTGCAGATTGAATCTCCTTATTTGATATATCAAGGCTTAATCCTTTTCTGAATTCACCTATTGCAAGCGATAGATGTTCCTCTTTTATATATTCCTTTCCTAATATATAATGTATCTCTGCTGCCTTAGACTTGGCTCTCTGAAGTTTATCTCTTATCTCCCTATTGGTAGGGTCTTTTTTAAGTGCCTCTTCATATAAAAAGATTGCACCATTCCAATTACCCTCCTCTACAAATTGATCTCCTATCCTTATCTCTTTGTTTGTTACGCATCCTGACAGCAGAAGAGAGAAAATAGCAACAATAATAATTCTTCTCATTAATATATGCCTGAATAGAGTTGTTTTCCAAATAATGTTAAAAATCAGTCTTTTAATTGTATTCAAACTACTTTTAAAAAGCAAGAGAAAATGATATTATAGAAATGGATGGAAGTTAGAATCTATATTCTATTCTGACTCTTGAAGCTTTATACTGGTTTGAGACAATGTTAAAGATATATAATACTATTACAGGAGAAAAAGAGGTCTTTGAGCCTATAAGATCAGGCATGGCAGGAATGTATGTCTGTGGGATTACTGTCTATGATTATTGTCACCTTGGACATGCAAGAAGTGCTATCATCTTTGATGTAATAAGAAGATACCTGCAATTCAGAGGTCTTTCTGTCAGATATATCAGAAACTTTACAGATGTGGATGACAAGATAATAAAGAGGGCAAACGAAGAAAAAAAGGGATGGCAGGAGATTGCAGACAGATATATTGAGGAATATTATAAAGATATGGATATGCTTAAGGTATATAGAGCAGATGTAGAGCCAAAGGCAACAGAGCATATTAAAGATATTGTTAATATGGTAAAAGGTATAATGGATAAGGGTTATGCATATAAATCAGGCGGAGATATATTCTTCTCCATAGATAAGTTTCCATTATATGGGAGGCTTTCACATAAAAAGATAAAAGACCTGTTGGCAGGGGCAAGGGTTGAGATAGACAAAAACAAGGCAAATCCCCTTGACTTTGTCTTATGGAAGGCATCAAAGGAGGGAGAACCATCATGGGATAGTCCATGGGGAAGGGGGAGACCTGGCTGGCATATTGAGTGCTCTGCTATGTCAATGAAATATCTTGGGGCAAGTTTTGATATACATGGGGGAGGGAGAGACCTTATCTTTCCACATCATGAGAATGAGATTGCACAAAGCGAAGCCTTTTCTTCCCAACAATTTGTCAGGTATTGGATACATAACGGTTTTGTAACAATAGATCAGGAAAAGATGTCCAAATCACTTGGCAATTTTTTTACCATAAGGGAGATATTTGAAAAATCACCATGTCTCAATGATGATGTTACTGCTGAGTCTTTGAGATATTTTCTTTTATCCACTCACTACAGGAAACCCATAGATTTCTCAGATATGAGCATTGAGGCAGGGAGAAATGCCTTAAAGAATATATATATTATGCTCCAGAAACTTGATGAGAGAAAATCTGCCACTCTTACTGAGTCTTCAGAGATAAAGTTAAAGGTTGCCAGACTAACCGATGAATATAGGGAAAGATTTGTTAAAACAATGGATGATGACTTTAATACCGCTGAAGCCATAGGTGAGATAAATATATTGACGGGAGAGGTGAATAAGATTATTAACGGTCTGTCTGCTGAATCTGCTGACAGAATAAAGAAATTATTTACTGAATTAGGAGAGGTGCTTGGATTATTTAAGATACCTATAGAGATGCAGCATTTTGGAGAAAGGTCTCATGGTAAAACAAACATTAATAGTAAAGAGATAGAGAGACTTATTATAGAGAGAGAAATGGCGAGAAAGAACCGTGATTGGAAAAAGGCAGACAGTATCAGGATGGAACTTTCAGAAAAAGGAATTATATTAGAGGACAGACCTGATGGGACTACAAGGATCAGAAGATAATAGCAAGACGTACAGCATAATAACATAGAGCAACAGTATATATTAATTAACCTGAGATATTAGTCGGCAGCAAAATTTCTAATACCAGCAATGGTTTTAACGATTAAAGTATGAGTTTTGATAGGATTTCTAAATTTATTGGTAACTAATCAGTTAATACAGAGCAAGGGGTTCCAAAGACTTTATAATGCGTATGATTATAATAAGTTTATTCAGATACAACAGCATCATTTCAGATCAGGTCTCTATGAGTAGTGAGAGCTAAACACTAAGGTAACGCTATAAACTCTTTTCCATCCCTCACTCTGTATTAGCTGAATAGTTACAAGATTGGTTAATTAATATATCTTTTTATATTTATAAGGCTCTTTTCAATAGACTCCCTTGAGTGCCCTTCTATTGTATATATAGGAGTAATGTTATATCTGTCTAAAAGGGAAAAGAGGAGATCAAAATCTATCTCTCCTTCACCTATTCCCAGATGGTCATCTTCTTTGCCCATATTGTCATGTAGATGAACCTCAATAATATTCTCTTTTAAATCTTCAAACCACTCATCTAATAAGACCTTAGAAAATAGATTAAAATGACCGATATCAAGACAGAACCCAAATGATGGAGAGTTAACAGCTTTTATTAATCTGGACAGATACCTGGGACTATCATCAAATACATTCTCTATTGCAATCCTGATATTATGTTTAATAGCCTCCTTTAAAAATGATCGCCAGAAATCTATACTATCTTTTAACCACTTTTCTTGAATATAATCATCCTGAGCCCATTTATTAACTCCAGGGTGAAATACTATTCCTGAAGGATTAAGCAGTCTGCTAATCTTTAGTATCTGATCAAATCTCTCCCTTGTTGCTATGCGTATAAGAGAATCCATACTACCCGGATGAAGATCAATAAATGGGGCATGAAATGTTATAAGAGGAGAGTAATCTAACTTCTCCTTTAAATGAAATATATCTACTTCTCTGATATTATCTAATGAATTGGCATTAAATAATATCTCCAGATTTAGCTTCTTATCAACAATTAGGTCTATATGTTCTCTTAATTTATTGTAAGGGACATGGACACAGACTCTTTTATCCTTGCTATTATATACATCCATATATCAAATTACAGATACTGAAATTATATTATTGAAATCAGGTTTTTCTATTTCTTGGAGGATGATGATACTGTTGCCTCTGTTAGTGGCTGCTTTGCACTATCCTCAGGCTTTTTTGTATCAGATGGCTCTTTCTTTTTTGACTCTGTCTTTCCATTATCTGAACTACTCCCCTTATCTTTATACTTTGAGGAATAATCAGTCACATACCACCCGCTTCCCTTAAAGACTATAGCAGATGGAGATATAACTTTACGCACATTTCCCTTACAGATTTCACATTCTGATATTGGCGTATCACTAAACTTCTGCATTACCTCAAATCGATGCGCACATTTTTCGCATTCATACTCATATATAGGCACTATCCCACCTCCCTGAGTTATTATTACTATCTAAATTTTTGATATTTATTTTTTGATATTTCAAGATAACTATTATTATATATAAATGTAATTGTTATTGTCAAGATTTCTCGCCAGCCCAAAAACAGAGATTGGAAATAAGTATAACCCAGTCAAGGGATATTCATAGTAAACATTAATCTCTCACTACTAACCTGCGGCAACTTTCTGGACATTATTAACCTCTATCTCTGACATTATAAGCACCTCAATTGTCTTTCCCTCCATGATCTCCTCTTCAAAATGCAGGGCAATGCCTCTCTAATGTTTTTTAGCAGTTCATCATAAGTCTCTCCTTGAGTAAAGATATCCTCTTTTGTGCCTCCTGGCACACCAGAACTCACCATCAAAATATGATTCTATTTTAACTAACATAACTCACCCCTTTCACCAATTACCCCCCTCACACATTCACCACAAAACTCACAATCCTGTGACCTTTCACCTCATCCTCTATTACCTGATTCTCTTTAAACTCCCTGAACTCCTTATCCCTTGGGTCAAATAAGACCATTTATATATTGGACTGCTTATCTCACAATTGCCATCATCTTCTTTTATTATCCCATACATGATCAGTTTTTCCTGATCTCTGTTATGGGGAAGGTATCCTATCTCTTTGAATGCAAAGAGGATGTGCCTTACTGTCTCTTCATATCTCTCTGCATTATTTTTTAGGGTGTCAAAGTTTGAGTTATGTTCCTTGAGGAGGGTGGATAGACCAGTTTCCATCTCTGTCATGGTAATGGTCTTTGTCTTATCCTTTACTATATCCTCTACTAATATGGCACAGAGCCTGTTCACTAAGAAGGGGTGTCCTGATGTCTCATAATGGATCTTGTCTATTACTCTGTCTTCAAACCCATGTCCTGTCTCTTCTATATACTGGTTGATGAGTTCATAGCACTCTTCTTTTGTGAAGTTTTCTATCTTTATCTGGGTGGCTATGTTAAAGGGTGAGGTGCTGCCGAAGTTCAGCTCTCTTATGTTCTTTACTCCTACTAATCCTATGGAGTATATGCTGAATGCCTCTTCTTCTTTACGCTTTAGATATATGTCTCGGAGGGTATAGAGGAATGTCTCTGTTATCTTTATGGGGACTGCATCAAATTCGTCTATGAGGATGACTATCCTTTTGTCAGGGAGTAGTCTGCCCAGTTTCTCTATAAATTCATAATAGCTTATGTGAGAGGTGATATCTGTTTTGTTGATGTACTCTTCTATCCTCTCTCTGTCTTCGCATTTTATTTCCCTTATCCTTTTTGTAATTGCCCTGGTAAGGTCTTTCTTCAGAAGGAGATAAAACTCTTCTCTTTCAATGCCCCTGTATCTTTCAAAGTCAAGGTTTATGGTGATATGGTGATTGCCCTGATTGATCCTCCTTATCACATCCTTTAAGAATGTGGTCTTGCCCATCTGTCTCGGGGCAAATATGGCAAAGTATCTCCCCTCATCTGCCTTGGACTTAAAGTCTATATATAACTGTTCCCTTTTTACTACATAGTGCTCATCCTCATATACAGGTCCTGTGTAGTTGAATCGCCTCATCTATTTTCTCCCTCTTTTTTTATATCACAATGTAAGGAGTGTTGTAAAGGCGGGGGGATTGATTTAATTGGTTGGGATAGGTGATGAGGTTGTTGATTTTCTTTCAGAGTAGGGGCGGTTTGCAAACCGCCCCTACATGTTGTCGCAATCCCCTATCAGTCAGGG
>JBHHUU010000060.1:0-12949 GCA_046753905.1 Nitrospirota bacterium
AGGGAGGTAAATCCTATGCCCCCTGTTATGAGGTTTAGGAACTCTATCTTCTTCTCTCTCTTGCCTAAGTACCTGAGGGTAAAGATAAGGAAGAGGTGGACAGATATGGCAATAGAGCTAAAGACGATCTTCTCCCATAGGAGATAGGGGATCGGGATATATTTAAGGAAGTTGTTGGACAGGTTGATTGCCCATAAGAGACAGGTGATGCCAAAATAGAGGTAGATCTGATCTCTGGGACGCCTATAAAACAACATGAGGTGATTGATTGAGACGGCTAATAGGATGAAAAAGAAGACCTGAGAGCTATAGACTCTAATCCACATTGTCCTGTCAAAAAGGCTCTGTGCCTTATCATGATCTCCTATGAGTAATGGGGAATGGAGACCTGATAGGCTATTCTTAAAACCGAATAGCCTTATGGCGATGATGTTTTCTTTTCCATACTGGATTAGGGGAGAAGGGATGTGGTAGATGGCTGGGTAGTTCCATGTCCTTGCCGGCGGTTCAAATCTGCCGCTCTGTCCTATAAGGTCTCCATTAAGGTAGAGGGCATGCACCATATTGCTCTTTAATAGCAGGATGCTTATTGGTCTGCCTTTTAGGCTTTCTGCAATCTTTATCCTGAATCTATACCAGACAATACCCTGATATGATTTTCTGCTTTTGTTCCAGTTGTCAGGGAGGGAGATCTTTTCCCATGATGAGTCATTTATGTCTTTGGATGCCCAGTGCGGATTGTCTCCTTGTTTGAACCTGCCTTTATATATTTGAAGAGGGGTATCTAATAAGGTGACTATATCTCTGGCATAGGTGAGGCGGAGAAATGAGAAGGTTAAAAAGACAAAGGATATGAATGCCTTTAAGGTTGACATCGGCTATGTCTCCGATCTCTAAACCAGGATAAGTGAGGGAAAATGACAGATATTCCCTTCTCGTTAATCAGCAAGAGGTTACTACAAGTCTTTAATTATATCGGTGTGTAATAAAAAATGAGAATAGCCATTTGTCCACTCATCTTAAACTATAGTTTATAGATATGATATCTTATCAAATACTACTTTCTGGTTATTAGATATATCAGAATAGGGCAGACAAGTCAAGACAAAAAAATTGGAATCCCTTGTCCTGTAATTAGCTGAAGTTATGCTGAATAGTTACAAGATAAGTTGCGGAATCGCTGTGGATGGCACATCTTTGGTAACTATTCAGCTAATACAGAGCAAGAGGTTCCAAAGACTTTATAATGCGTATGATTATAATAAGTTTATTAAGATAGAACAGCATCATTTCAGATTAGGTCTCTATGAGTAGTGAGAGCTAATCGCTAAGGTGACGCTATAAACTCTTTTCCACCCCTCACTCTGTATTAGCTGAATAGTTACCATCTTTGTTGTATTTATCATATAGACATGTTATCATTTGAGCAAGCTAATAGTTTATTATAAGGAGTAAGAAAATGGGTATGACTATTACGGAGAAGATATTAGCTGTTCATTCAGGTAAAGAACAGGTAGTCTATGGAGAACTGATTAATGCCAGAGCAGATATTGTTCTGGCTAATGATATTACTGCACCTATTGCTATAAGAGAATTTGAGAGGATAGGTGCAAATCAGGTCTTTGATAAGGATAAGATCGTCCTTGTCCCTGACCATTTTGCCCCAAATAAGGATATCGGGTCTGCTGAGCAGTGCAAGATTTTAAGAGATTTTGCAAAGAGATTTGGACTTACCAACTATTTTGAGGTGGGTGAGATGGGAATAGAGCATGCCCTCCTGCCTGAACAGGGATTGGTGCTTCCCGGCAAACTCATAATAGGTGCAGATAGCCATACATGCACGTATGGCGGGATTGGGGCGTTCTCTACAGGTGTAGGGAGCACAGATGTGGCGTCTGCCATGATCACAGGTGAGGTATGGTTTAAGATCCCTGAATCTATAAAATTTATCTATAATGGCAGACTCAATAAGTGGGTAACAGGAAAAGACCTGATCCTATATACAATAGGTGATATAGGTGTTGATGGGGCATTATATCGTGCAATGGAGTTTTGTGGTGAGGTTATTGAGTCGCTTCCTGTCCCTCAGAGATTTACTATGTGCAACATGGCAATAGAGGCCGGTGGTAAGAATGGTATTATTAGTCCTGATAAGATAACTGAAGATTATATTAAAGCAAGGGCTAAACATCCATATCAATTATATTCAAGTGATAATGATGCGGTATATTATGACATAAAAGAGTATGACTGTTCAAAGATTGAGCCTCAGGTGGCATTTCCACACCTTCCATCAAATACTAAGGGGATAAGTGAAGTTGGTAATATACCTATTGATCAGGTAGTTATAGGGTCATGCACAAATGGATGGATTGATGACCTGAGAATGGCGGCAATGGTGATTAAGGGAAAGAAGATAGCTCCATATCTAAGAA
The DNA here is from genome assembly GCA_046753905.1 of Nitrospirota bacterium. Lineage (GTDB taxonomy): Bacteria > Nitrospirota > Nitrospiria > JBHHUU01 > JBHHUU01 > JBHHUU01. The sequence goes on from JBHHUU010000060.1 coordinate 2,436, forward strand.
TGATAGTTATACCTGCTACAAAGGAGATATACCAACAGGCTATGAGAGAAGGGATAACCGAGATTTTTCTGGACGCAGGTGCGATTGTAAGCACTCCTACATGCGGTCCATGCCTTGGAGGCCACATGGGTGTCCTCGCTAAAGGCGAAAGGGCAATATCTACCACCAACAGAAACTTTGTGGGGAGGATGGGGCATCCAGAGAGTGAGGTCTATCTCTCAAATCCGGCTATTGCCGCAGCATCAGCAGTGATGGGGAGAATCGGAAGCCCTGAAGAGCTTTTTTAAGTAACCGTTTCTGGAGACATATTTACAAGACTCTCTTTAATGCGATAAGGCTTCCGCAATAACCAAGCAGCATCCCAAAAATGAGTAGATACATGCTCAGGGTCAATGGCAGAAAAGAGATGTCAATCCCATTTTCCAGAGATATATATCCAGAATATATCTTCTTTATAAACAGATAGAATAAAATATTTAGGAAGATAAGAGAGAGACTTGCTCCTGTCAGACCTAAAAAAGAGCCTTCTAACAGGTAGGGAAATTTTATAAATCTATCTGTAGCCCCCATTAGTTTCATTATCTTTATCTCTTCCCTTCTGTTATAAAGAAGAAGGGTAATCGTGCTTGATATTATAAAGATGATGGCTGCCCCTAAGATAGTACCTATACTCATGATAATAATCTTCAGGAGACCTCCTAAAAGATTTAATTTATCTATCCATTTACTATTATATTGAACACCCTCTATACCCTTTATCTTTCTGATCCTTTCAACTAAAGGGATGACTTCATCTGATATCAGATGATCCTGATTAATATTTATTTCAAAAGATGGGGGGAGTATATCTTCGCCAATATTCTGGATTATCTCTTTTTCGTTAGTAAGGTATTCTTTTAATTTCTCAGATGCGTCTTTTGGGGAAACAAACTCTATCTTTGATATTATTTTATCTTTATCTAAGCTATCTTTTATAGAATTCACCTCTTGTTCTGAAATATCCTCCTTAAGATATGCTATAAACTTTATCTCCCCTTTTAAGGAATATATCTTGTGCTGAAAATTATAGTAAATGAGAAAAAAGAGGGAAAAGATTAAAAGTGTTGAGGTGATTATTGCAGTAACGATAAAAGTAATAAACCTGTTTTCTCTTATATTTCTAATGAATTCATGGAAAAAATAGGAAAGATTCACGATTCAGAGATTCTTCCTTTATTAAGTGATATCACTCTGTTTTTATTTGATATCTTTCTATTATGTGTTGCCACTACTATTGTTGTCCCCTTGAGATTAATATCTTTAAAAAGGGAGATTATCTCATCTGAGGATTCAGGGTCAAGGTTTACTGTAGGTTCATCAGCCAGCAGAATAACAGGATTATTAACCAATGCCCTTGCTATACATGCCTTTTGCTGTTCACCACCTGATAGATGACAGGGAAGTACATCCTTCTTCCCTTCTAAGCCGACATATCTTAATATACTCTTCCCCCTTTTGATGATATCTCTCTTATCACACCCTGATATCTTCATACTGACTGCGATATTCTCAGATAGTGTTCTGTTAGGGAGAAGTCTGAAATCCTGAGAGATAAGACCTATCTTTCTCCTGAAATAAAGGATATCAGACTTTTTAAACTTTGCAATATTACGGCCATCAATTATTATCTGTCCTTCATTGGGCATTTCCAGAAAAGAGAGGAGTTTTAGCAGTGTTGTCTTTCCAGCTCCGACTGGGCCTACTATGAAAACAAATTCACCCTTTTTAATGTTCAGATTAATATCACTTAAGACAGGCTGTTTATTTAAATAATATTTAGTAACATGAAAAAGAAGAATCATCTCTTCTTTTTTATTACCTCCTTTACTCCTGCTGCTATATCTTCAACAGATAATCCATACAATTTAAGCAATTCTTCAGCCTTGCCAGACATCCCAAATTTGTCGTTTATTCCTATCCTTTTCAGTGGAACAGGATAATTTTCGCATAATACCTCTGCTACAGCACCCCCCAATCCTCCGATAACAGAGTGTTCCTCTACTGTTACAATAGCTTTGCTCTCCATTGCACTCTTTATGATTATCTCCTTGTCTATGGGTTTGATAGTAGACATATTAATCACGCTTGCCTCTATACCTTCTGAAGCAAGCTGCTTTGATGCCTCAAGTGAATAATAGACCATAATTCCTGCTGCAATAATAGCAGCATCTTTCCCTTCTCTTAATATATCTGATTTCCCTAATTTAAAAGAATGATTCTCATCATATATTACAGGTGTCTTGTTCCTGTTTAACCTTACATATACAGGACCTTCATATTCAGATACAGCCTTAACCACTAATCCTGTCTCTACTCCATCTGCCGGGACAATTATTGTCATATTCGGAAGGACTCTCATAATTGCAATATCTTCTAAAGACTGATGGGATGCACCATCAGGTCCAACTGTAATCCCTCCATGGCTTGCAACCAATTTAACATTTAATCTCGGATAACATACTGATTGCCGTATCTGCTCCCATGCCCTGCCTGTCTCAAATATAGCAAAGGTACTGGCAAATGGAACCTTTCCAGAGAGGGCAAGACCAACCGCAGTACCAACCATATCCTGCTCAGATACGCCCATATTAAAAAATCTGTCTGGAAAGGCTAAGGCAAACTTCTTTGTTCTGGTAGAACCAGAGAGATCACAATCTAATACAACTATCTCTTTCCTTTCCCCCCCTAATTCTACTAATATATCCCCGTATATCTCTCTTGAATATAGCATAATAAGCACCCAAATGAGTATTAAATATTGTAACTGTTTAACTCCTTTTCTTCCAATATCTCATCTCCAAGCTCTATCAACGCCCTCTCAAGTTCATCCCTGGTAGGAGCGATACCATGATATTCGCATTTTCCTTCAAAGAATGAGACACCTTTACCTTTTATTGTATTTGCTATAATAATAGAAGGTTTCCCTCTTTTCCTTTCAAGTCCATCAAGGGTTGTAATGATTTCACTAATACTGTGTCCAGCTATTTCAATTACATCCCAACCAAATGCCCTCCATTTATCTGATATAGGATCAATATCCATAACATCTGTTACAAATCCATCAATCTGCAAACCATTTCTATCAAGTATCGCACAGATATTATCAAGCTGATAATGTGAAGCAGTCATAGCTGCCTCCCATACCTGTCCCTCCTGCACCTCACCATCCCCTAACAATACATATATCTGTGAATTTAGACCATCCAGTTTTTTCCCCATAGCTATTCCATTGGCAATAGATAATCCTTGACCTAATGAGCCTGTAGACATCTCAATACCCGGCAGAGTCCTGACATTCGGATGTCCCTGAAGTCTGCTCCCAACTTTTCTCAATGTCTTAAGCTCATCTAAATCAAAATATCCAGCTCTTGCCAGAACAGCATAAAGCAAAGGAGCAGCATGTCCTTTAGAAAGGATAAATATATCTCTGCCTGACCATCCCGGGTTTTGCGGATCATGCCTCATCTTATAAAAAAATAATGCTGTTACTATATCTGTTGCTGAAAGACACCCACCTGTATGCCCTGAACCGGCCAGAGTTAACATCTTTAAGATATCTTTCCTGATTATTCTCGCCTTATTCTCTAATTCCTTTATTATCATTTAATAAATCTTCCTCCTCAACCTCTGCAAGATAATTAAGAATAACATCATCAAGACTTACCCTCTTATCTCTTCTGACCTCTTTTTTTTTCTCTGAAAATTCCCTTCCCTCTCCTTTATTAAGAGGAGGAAATGGGGGATTTGCGTGCTCCGTTGTGGCTTTTTGAGACCTGAATGTTTCTTCTGCCTTCTGTCTTCTGCCTTCTGCCTTCCGACTCCTGACTCCTGATGTTTTATCATCAAATTTCCCTGCATATAGATCTTTTAACAGCCGCTTATGTTGTTCCTGCATCCTCTCTTTTACCATTTTCGCAGGATATTCTAAGCCGATTATATCATTATAGTCTTTCTTGCAGGAAGATATTATAGCACCCTCTTTAAATATCTGAGTGACAATCACAGGGTTATTGATTCCTCCATCTTCCGTCTGAATATGATATATCTCTCCCTGATATTTTGCGTTTGTATTAATACCAACCAGCATATTTTTTTCAAAAAAGATTCATATCCTCTACTTCAAAGGCATTTCTTATCAATTTTAGTTCCTTATTACTGCCACTCTCTTGTTGAATTGCCACTATATCAAAACGGCACGACTTATCATTTATCTTCTTATTTGCAAGATAATTTAATGCCACCCTTATTATTTTTCTCTGTTTTCTCTTGTCAACAGATGCCTGAGGCACTCCAAACCTCTTTCCCCTTCTTGATTTCACTTCAATAAAGACCAGGGTATCTTTATCATAGGCAACAATATCTATCTCTCCTAAGGATGTCTTATAATTCCTTTCAATAATAATATAGCCTAATTTTTTAAGGAAATCAGATGCTATATCTTCCGACCTATTACCAAATTCTCTACTTGTGAGGCTCATTATTTAAAACACCCCTGAAGGTCTTACGATGTATCTTACATGGACCATATTCTTTCAGGTTTTGGATATGTTCTCTGGTACCATAACCTTTATTAGACAGGAAATTATAGCGTGGATAAGTATAATGAAAGTCTGTCATTAATCTATCACGAGTAACCTTTGCAATTATTGAAGCTGAGGCAATAGAAAGACTTAATGAATCTCCTTTTATAATTGCCTGCTGAGGAATATCAATTTGAGAAAGAGATAAGGCATCTATCAGAAGAGAATCAGGTGTGATACTTAAATCCATAACAGCTTTTCTCATTGCTAATAATGCAGCCTGAAGAATATTGATTTCATCAATAATGTCTTCTTTCACTATTCCAATGCCAATAGCAACAGCCCTTTTCCTGATCTCATCAAACAGAACTTCTCTCTTTTTTACAGTCAATTTTTTAGAATCTTTAATTTCAGGGTTAAAATAGTCTTTAGGCAGGATAACTGCTGACGCCACTACCGGTCCTGCCAATGGACCTCTTCCCGCTTCATCTATACCTGCCAGTAATTTATAACCTTTTGAGTATTCCCTCTTCTCAAATATGGTCATATCCAGTGATTTTCTTTTATCTCTTTCAACCATTATCAGCAGATGAACCTCTTTCTTTTACCGCTTCTCCTTTTTTAAGGTCAGGGATAATCTGAGCAGTCTTTTTTATCTTTTTCTTGCCCTTTTCTCTCTCTGACAGCAACGATCTCTTTTCTTTAATCCTTGTATCTTTTCCTTTTTTATCTCTCAGATAATATAGTTTAGCACGTCTTACCTTTCCATTTCTTACAACCTCCACCTTTTCCACTGTTGGTGAATGAATCGGGAATATCCTCTCTACCCCTACCCCATAAGATATCTTTCTGACAGTAAAGGTCTCTCTATTGCTTTTACCCTTTATCCCTATAATTACTCCTTCAAAGACCTGTATCCTTTCTTTATCTCCCTCTATTACCTTTACATGCACCTTTACCGTATCACCTGGACTAAATTGCGGTATATCATCCTTCCTCTCTAAGCCTTTTTCTATCATCTCTAATCGATCCATCTTCTAATACTCCTCTCCTATAAATTAAAAATAATAAACAAACAATTAAAAATTAAAAATGATTTTCAATCCTCCAACATTTTAATTTTTAATTGCCTGTTTATTATTTTCTATTTAATCCTGTAAAACAGGATGCTATTTTCAATTTCCTAACCATGAACTACGAACTAACAGCTTTCTCCCCTTTAATCTCTTCTAATAATAATCTTTCCTCATCATCAAGTGCTATCTTGTCAAATAGGTCAGGTCTCTTTCTATAGGTATTCCGAAGACCCTCTTTTTTGCGCCATCTCTTAATCTCTCTGTGATTTCCAGAAAGAAGGACATCCGGAACAGTCATACCCCTGAATTCAGAAGGTCTTGTATAATGAGGATAGTCCAGAAAAGGAGAAAAAGATTCCTCTTTTATAGACTCAATATTTCCAACTACCCCTGGAATTAATCTCACTGCTGCATCTATCATAACCAATGACGCTAACTCTCCCCCTGTTAAAACATAGTCTCCTACTGATACCTCTTCTGGTTTCAAACCTCTTATAATCCGTTCATCAATCCCTTCATAATGTCCGCATATAAATATTATTTTTCTATCTTCACGGCTAATCTCTAATGCGATATCCTGTCCAAATCTCCTTCCCTGAGGTGACGGCAATATTATCCTCAGCCCATTTTCCCTATCTCTCAGACTATCAATTAATCTAAAGATAGGTTCAGGCTTCATAACCATCCCTGCCCCGCCTCCATAGGGATAATCATCGGCTACTTTATGTCTGCCTTCTGTATAGTCTCTTATATTATATATCTCTGCCTTAAACAGACCTTTTTCCTGAGCTTTTTTTAGGATACTCTCATTTAAGACAGGCTTAATAATGCCGGGGAATAAGGTAAGAATACTACATTTCATCATCCCCTAATAGACCCTTTACAATATGAATAGTCATCCTTTTTTTTATTACATCAATAGATATCACAATTTCCTTAACAGCGGGTATAAGATATTCTTTTTTCAGGTTTCTGACTATATATATATCATTACTTCGGGCAGATAATATATCTTCAATAATACCTATATATCTCCCCTCTTCAGAATATACCTTTAACCCAATAATCTCAAAATGGTAAAAGTAACCTTCAGGTAAATCCAATACCTCTTCTTGAGGAATTTTTATAAGACCTTTGACAAACGGTTCAATCTCTTCAATAGAATCTATCTCTGTAAATCCTATTATTAAATATCCCTTTTTATTATATCTTATCCTCTCAAGAGTAAGCTCAACTCTCTCTTTTCTCTTTGATTCTAATATTATCTTTTTTAATATCCTGAATCTCTCAGGAAAAGATGTTAGCGGGAATACAACCACCTCTCCCCTGATCCCATGAGTCCTTGTAATACTTCCTATAATAATATCAGAGTCAACCATGTAAGGCATATCTCTCTTTGCATCATCATCCGTATTACCTTGATATTCCTGAACACGGATAACAGAACAGCCTATCTCTTTTTCTACTCTAATATCTCAAGCACATACCTTTTCCCTAATTTGGTTCCCGCAGCATTTAATATTGTCCTCATTGCCCTTGCTGTTCTTCCCTGTTTTCCAATAACCTTTCCCAGATCGTCCTGTGCCACTCTTAATTCTATAATCGTTGTCTTTTCTCCTTCTGTCTCCTTTACTGAAACCTCGTCTGGTTTATCAACTAATGACCTTGCCATCAAATCAATAAGATTTTTCATCCGAGCCACCTCCATTTTATTTTTTTTATGAATCAGTCATTTTCATCTTTGTTTTTGTCTCTCTATATTCTTTGTTAATACCTCTCTTGCGGAAGATAGCATTCACTGGTTCAGAAGCCTTAGCCCCTTTTAAAAGCCAACTTATTGCTCTATCAGATTTTATATTAACTGATGGTTCTGCAAAGGGATTATATGTGCCAATGATCTCTAAATGTCTGCCTTCCCTCTGCATCTTTGAATCAGCAACAACAATACGGTAAAACGGCCTTTTATGTCTTCCTATTCTACTCAGTCTTATTCTTACAGCCACACCTTCACCTCACTTTCCTATAGTAAGTTAAAATTCAAATTTCCCTACTGCATCATTAAAACGGCATCCTCTATCTCTCCTAACAATTTTTCGTATTCTCTATCCCGACTTTTCATAACCATCTTAATCCTGATTTCTGTGGAAAATCTACCTGTCTCATTAAACTTTCCAATCTCTTGTTTCAACCGCTTAATCAAAGTCTGCGACCCTGAAGATGTTGTATCAAGAAGCAGCACTATTAATTTATTGCCATCATATCTTCCTGTAATATCTATTTTTCTCACTGAAGTCTTTACGATTTCTCCTATATCCTTTAATACTTCATTTCCCATTTCTATCCCAAATTTCTTATTTACATCTTTCAGATTATCTATTCTAATTAAAACGGCTGTTAAAATCCCGCCCCGTTTATTCAGTATCCTTACCTCTCTATTGTAAGACTCCTCAAAATATTGTCTATTATAAAGCCCTGTCAAATGATCTTTTCTGGCCTCTTCAATTAACTGTTCCTTCAATTCAGTCTTTGTCCTGATATCCTGTATTATAATAACAATATATTTAGAAGAAGGCACCTTTAAACATTTTGCAGGAAGGAGCAGACCTCCATCCTTTTTAAGTATATTTATTTCAAGGCTATTATTCACCTTAGAGCTATTTCTTATCTCTAAAACAGGACATGGCATTTCACATATATCGTCACCAATCTTATCATAACAGGTAAATATATCATCACAAAATATCTTTTCTTTATCCTGACCTCTCTTCCATCCAATCATCTCTTTTGCAACTGGATTTAAATCAATTACCATTCTTTCATGATCAATAATAATTATCCCATCTGATGTATGATTAAAGACAACATATAGTCTTTCCTTTTTAAAGTCTACATCCATCTGCCAAGCCCCTTCAACATCTTATTCCTGCCCATGAACGAATCTCCTCCTTTTCCCATCATCCCCTTCATCATCTTTCTCACTTCCATAAACTGCTTGATAAGTTTGTTTACATCATGAACTGTTGTCCCGCTTCCTTTAGCTATTCTCCTTCTCCGACTCCCATTTATCAGTTTATAATCAAGTCTCTCCTTTTTAGTCATGGAATTTATTATTGCCTCTATATGAATAATCTCCTTCTCAGGCATATTAATGTTGCCCGTATTCCCCAATTTTCCGACTCCAGGAATCATATTAAGCAGATCACCAATTGGCCCCATTTTTTTTATCTGTCTTAACTGATCGCAAAAATCCTGTAAAGTAAAAGAATTTGCCCTTATCTTTTCCTCAAGTTTTAATTTGGAGTCTTTAGAGTAAACAGACTCTGCCTTCTCTATAAGAGAAAGTACATCTCCCATCCCAAGTATCCTTGAGGCCATCCTGTCAGGATAGAATAGCTCCAATGCATCTAACTTTTCACCTGTTCCCACATATTTAATAGACGCCCCTGTCACACTTTTTATTGATAAGACTGCACCACCTCTTGCATCTCCATCTACCTTTGTCAATATCACACCACTTATATTAAGTCTTTTATTAAACTCCTCTGCAATATTTACTGCATCCTGACCTGTTCCCACATATTTAATAGACGCCCCTGTCACACTTTTTATTGATAAGACTGCACCACCTCTTGCATCTCCATCTACCTTTGTCAATATCACACCACTTATATTAAGTCTTTTATTAAACTCCTCTGCAATATTTACTGCATCCTGACCTGTCATGGCATCCGCTACCAATAATATCTCATGAGGTGATATTTTATCTTTAACTACTTCAAGCTCATCCATCAGCTCATTATCTATATGAAGTCTTCCAGCAGTATCAAGGATAAGCAGATTATATCCATTCATTTTTGCCCTGTTTAAGGCATCTGAATACACATCTAACGGATTTTGTTTCCCGCCAGGTTCGTGAACCTCCACACCAATCTGACTGCCAAGGGTAACCAGTTGTTCAACCGCAGCAGGACGTTTTATATCACCTGCCGCTAATAATACCCTCTTTCCCTCTTTCTTAAAAGATAATGCTAACTTTCCTACAGTAGTGGTCTTTCCTGATCCCTGCAATCCGACGAGCATGATAATTGTAGGGGGACGGGAAGAAAGACGGATTCCATCCTGTTTTTCTCCCATAAGACTGCATAATTCATTCCATACAATCTTTACTACCTGCTGACCAGGTGTAAGGCTTTCCATTACTTCCTTACCCTTTGCCTTTTCCTTCACCCTTTCAACAAAAGATTTTACAACCTTAAAGTTTACATCTGCCTCCAGGAGAGCAATCTTTACATCTTTTAAGGCAAGGTCTATATCTTTCTCATTTAATACTCCTCTGCCTCTTAATTTCTTTAGAATTCCTTCAAGTTTTGAAGATAAATTTTCCCACATATTATATTTCCTGCACCTTTAGTATCTCTCTTATTTATTATTTATACATTCCTCATCTTATTGAGATGATAATCCAGATCAGTTTAAACAATTTTTTTATACTTGTCAAGGATTCTCGACAGGCTCTGAAAATTCGATAAAGTGGAGATGTAATAGAGAAGAACCATCAGAACAGTCCATATAAGGGCTGCATATTGGCAAAAAGGCACACAAAAATAAACAAGGCAGGGTGTGCTGGATAAACCAGCTCTGTTTTGCCTCTCGGAATAGGGAGTGCGGGCATCATAACCGTCATAGACCTTTAGAGGTTTTTTCACTTTGTGAGGATAACCACGGCATTTATCGGGTTAGTCCCTCCTGTTTTCGTGGCTGCCGCGGTCAAAAGCTATGGATACGATGGCCCAGGTTGAAGTATGCTTGATTATAAAACTTGGATGTAACTATTCAGTTAATACAGAGCAAGGGGTTTCAAAGACTTTATAATGCGTAT